>NZ_CAKLPX010000004.1:300000-380595 GCF_923077115.1 Sinobacterium norvegicum | reverse complement strand
ATAAAGGTCTTCACGGTGTCGCCTGAGGCGCTTTAAAAGCTGTCTCGGTGACGACGGATGCGAACTATACGGACGAGCCCTGAATCACGCAAGGGCTTTTTGAGAGAAAAGTAAAAAAACTACAGCCGCGGCAAAAGTCGCTCAAAAAAGCAGCACAAACAAGCTGGAAAGCCGCCACAGATAGGGGATTACCCGTAGCCCACACCCTACAAGCCTCGATACAGTCCCAAACCAAACACCGGCCCCAAAATCCCAGACATAAAAAAACCGGCTGACGCCGGTTTTTTTATGTCACCCCTTTGACAGGGTGTAAAGAAAATAAGATTACTTGATCTTAGCTTCTTTGTATTCAACATGCTTACGCACAACAGGATCGTACTTTTTAAATACCATCTTATCTGGAGTGTTACGCTTGTTCTTATCGGTTGTGTAGAAGTGACCAGTACCAGCACTTGAAACTAGCTTGATCTTCTCACGAGCACCTTTAGCAGCCATGATAAATCCCCTTAGACTTTTTCGCCACGAGCACGAAGATCAGCAAGAACTGCATCGATACCCTTTTTATCAACAACACGCATTCCCTTAGTAGAAATACGCAACTTTACGAAACGGTTCTCAGACTCAACCCAAAAACGGTGAGATTGAAGATTTGGCAAAAAACGACGCTTGGTGCGGTTCTTTGCGTGAGAAACATTGTTACCTGTTACTGGACGTTTACCAGTAACCTGACAGACTTTAGACATTCTGATCGCCTCACACCCTAAAATGGGTACCTTAAATTTAACGAAATCTTGAATCAATTTAGGGTCGGCAATCTCAGGCGTGTCGCACACCTCGCTAGTACCAGACCGTACAAGAGGGGCGCTTTATACCAGATCGATTTTCAAAAAACAACTTTTTTAGCTTATTTGATGTGCAGTTTTTAATCCGGATCTCGCGCTATACAAGTCCTCTTTCAGCCAGAGAAACAGCCTTGCAACCACCTATAACCACATGATCTAAAACATTTATATCAAGATACTCCAGGGCCGATTTTAAGCGCTTCGTCAGCGCAATATCCGCCTGGCTCGGCTCGGCAACACCCGACGGATGATTATGCGCAAATATGATTGCTGCCGCATTGAAGTGCAGCGCTCTTTTTATCACCTCGCGGGGATAAACACTGGCTGAATTTATCGTCCCCCTGAATAATTCTTCCGTGGTTATCACTCGGTGCTGACTATCTAGGAAAACCACCAAAAACACCTCGTGTGGAATATCCCGCAACCTTAACGTCAAATAGTCTCTTGTCAGCTCAGTTGTGGTCAACACCGCCTCACGCTTCAACTCCTCTCCCAAGTATCGCTTAGCAAGCTCCATCACTGCCTGTAATTGTGCATACTTCGCCAACCCCAAGCCATGAGCCCGACAAAATTCCTCCTTGCCGGCATTCAACATAGCCGCCAGACCACCAAAATTAGTGAGAACCCCCCTCGCCAATTCCACCGCCGTCATTCCTTTGACCCCCGTTCTAAAAAATATTGCCAATAACTCGGCATCAGACAGCGCCTCAGCACCGTAACTGATCAATCTCTCACGTGGCCTCTCGCTCTCAGGCCAATCTGTAATCGCCATTATGCAACCTCCCTGTCACATAGCAGTAAATTGTTACTTCGTATAACACCCCAGCAGTGGTATCTTATTAAACAACTTAGCATTTACTAACTTATAGCCCATGAAACAACTGACCAACAAGAATATCTTGCTCGGCGTCACCGGCGGCATTGCTGCCTACAAATCTGCCGAGCTTATCCGTTTTTTTAAACGAGCAAACGCCAATGTCCGCGTCGTCATGACCCCTGCAGCGCAGGAGTTTATCACGCCGTTAACGCTACAGGCGCTGTCTGGCAACCCCGTTCACACCAGTTTGTTAGACCCTGAAGCCGAAGCATCCATGGGACATATCGAGCTGGCTCGCTGGGCAGATATTGTTGTCATTGCACCGGCAACAGCAGACATCATCGCCCAATTTGCCAACGGTGGCGCCAAATCTCTTCTGCCGACACTCGTCCTAGCGACCAACGCCCCCATTGTCTTAGCCCCAGCGATGAACCAGGCAATGTGGCACGATCAAAATACACAGCGAAATATTCTACAGCTGCAGCAGCAGGGAATGCTAGTCGCAGGCCCAGACCAGGGCGAGCAAGCCTGTGGCGATGTCGGCGCTGGACGCATGCTGGAGCCCAGCGACATAGCTTACACCGTGGCAAATTGCTTCGAAAGCAATGCACTCGACGGCATTAGAGTCGTTATTTCTGCCGGTCCCACGCGTGAGGCCATTGACCCTGTTCGTTATATTAGTAACCACAGCTCAGGCAAAATGGGGTTCGCTATTGCCAATGCCGCAGCGGAGGCAGGCGCGCTGACAACGATTATTGCCGGCCCGGTCAATTTAGCTACCCCAGAAAACTGTCAGCGCATCGATGTCACCAGCGCACAAGACATGTACCAATCGGCAATGCAGCAAATCGGGCAGTGCGATATTTTTATTGCCACAGCCGCCGTCGCTGACTACCGACCGGCAACCGTGGCAGAGCAAAAAATCAAGAAAAATGACGACACAATGAGCATTCAACTAACTAAAAATATCGATATTGTCAGTGCTGTTGCCTCACATTCAAATCGACCTTTTACCGTTGGCTTTGCTGCCGAAACCCAAGATGTCGAGCGTTACGCCAAAGACAAAATGCAGCGCAAAAACCTAGATATGATTGTCGCCAATGACGTTGCCAACAATAATATTGGCTTCAACAGTGACGACAACGCGGTCACCATTTTTTGCCGCGACGACGACAGCATGGCAATCGCGCAAACATCCAAGCAACAGCTTGGCCGATTGTTGATTGCTAAAATCGCATCGCAATATAAGCAATAATTTATTTCTGCTGAGCTGGGCTAATCGCCCTGCTGAGCTATTATTGCACAGAATAATAATGACTTAAGGCTTGATTAAGCACTATGAATAATAAAAAACTAGCAGTTTCACCATTTCTTGCCGCCGTAATTTTAACGCCGGCGATTATTTTCGCCGTCACTCTATTCAGCTTTCGTTTCGTCGATAGCAATATCATTTCACCATACGAGAACCAGCAGTTACAGCTAATCACTGACCGCCTAGGAGAGAGGCAGATCGAGCAATTCGATATGATAATTTCCGCCCTCAAAAATGACCTGGAACACAAGGCGCAATCGATAGTACTCACAGCCAGTAATGCTGAGAGTATCGAGAAAATGCTACAGGCAAATAGTTTTCAGGCTATCGATACTCGTATTTTAACGGTCACTAACGATATCTTCGATACCAACAGCAGGGCACAGCTGCTGAATAATATTGAGGGGGATGTGGGCAACACCACCATCAAGGGTAACAACACCGTTGTCGATGCTTATTTTCACGACGAAAAAAACATACTCTTGGTTAGCACCCCTGTCACCGGCAGCGACGGTGATATCGCCGGTGTTATTCTCACCCGTTATAGCCTCAAGGCAATTACGGCAGAGCTGTTGTCACCGAATAAAAATATCATTATCAACCTAAGTTATTCGGGCAAAAACATTGCTAACAATGGGGCTATCTCCAGTGATGGCTATAGTCGAAAATCAACCTCTCAAACACTGCCCAAATTAGTTATCGACTCCCAATTGAGCTCAACTGCCGCCAGCGCACTATTACTCGATCGAGGACTGCTACAATTACTGACTGTTCTCGTTGCCGCATTGATTGCAGCCCTCAGCCTCGTAGGCTATTTAATCGTTGGTAAGCTATTGAAAAACCAGCACCGAGAAGACGTTGATGCATTGCAAAAACAACTGAAAATTGCGGCAAGAAACAACACCGGCAGTTCGAATACAGCAAGCAAGCCTAAGGCTGTCACCCCCCCTGCCAGTGAGACAGCGACTGAAGTGATACCCACCCCTAGCGCACCTGCGGCAGAGCAAGAAGAGCCACTGGAAGCGATGTTCGACATCACCGAAGATAGCCAGCCAGATGACGTTATATTCCGCGCTTACGACATCCGCGGCAACGCCGACAAGCAGCTGCAGGATTCGGTCGTTAAACAGATAGGCCAGGCCATCGGTTCCGCCGCGCAAGAACAAGGCGAACAAAGTATTGCAATTGCCAGTGACGGTCGTCTATCCAGCCCACGTATTAAGCAGGCATTAATCGATGGTCTCTGCAGCAGCGGCATTGATGTTGTCGATATTGGAGAACTGGCGACGCCACTACTTTATTTCACCACTCATAACTCAGCACAAACCAGTGGTGTCATGATTACCGGCAGCCACAACCCCGCTGCTGACAACGGCTTAAAGGTAGTCATCAACCAACAGGCATTACACAGCGAGCAGATTGCAGCCCTGCAGCAAAGAATTATCGATGGCAACTATCGGCAAGGTACGGGCGAGCTCAGCTCTCTGGCCATCGAAGAGCAGTATATCGACTTTATCGCCAGCGACATCGCCATTGCTCAACCACTTAAACTCGTTATTGACTGCGGCAATGGCATCGCAGGAAAAACAGCACCAGCCCTTTTTGAAGCCCTAAACTGTGAAGTCATCCCTTTGTACTGTGAGGTGGATGGCAACTTCCCCAACCATCATCCAGACCCAAGCAACCCCGATAATTTGAAAGAGCTTATCGCCAGCGTCAAAGCAAATGAGGCCGACCTAGGTATCGCCTTCGATGGTGATGGTGATCGCCTTGGCGTAGTCAACCATCTTGGCCAAATCATCAACGCAGACAAGCTGCTGATGCTATTCGCTCAGGATGTCGTCTCACGCAACCCTGGTACCGATGTCGTTTTTGATGTGAAATGTACCCGCCACCTCAACGCACTCATTAGCTCTTACGGCGGCCGCCCCATTATGTGGAAGAGTGGTCATTCGCTGATCAAAGATAAAATGCACAGCACCGGAGCCTTGCTCGGCGGGGAATTCACTGGTCACTTCTTCTTCAAAGAGCGATGGTTCGGCTTCGACGATGGCCTCTACAGCGCCGCCCGATTAGTGGAAATACTATCGACAACCGATAGCAGCTTAGATAGTTTACTAACCGCACTGCCCAGCCCTATCGGGACCGCAGAGTTGATTTTCCCCGTTGCCGAGGAAATTAAATTTACAATTATCGACCAGCTAATCAACACTGGGGATTTCAGTGGTGGTAAAATAACAACCATCGACGGCGTCCGTGTCGATTTCTCCGATGGCTGGGGACTGGTCAGAGCCTCAAATACAGGCGCTGCTCTTACCATGCGATTCGAAGGTAATAGCCAAGAAAGCATTGAGAGAATCCAACAATTATTTAAAGAACAATTACTTAATATTGAAAACAGTCAGAATATTACGTTCTAATTGAAAAATAATAAGTACCTCAACAACCCAGATTAAGTTTTCAAGGTTTATCTACACATGTCTTTAGATTTAAAAGCAGCGTCAAATATTGCCAGCGTTCTTACCGAAGCTTTGCCCTATATTCAGCGTTTTGCCGGCAAAACCATTGTTGTGAAGTTTGGTGGTAACGCCATGACAGACCCCCAACTAAACGCGCAATTTGCCCGAGACATTGTGCTGATGAAGACTGTTGGCATCAACCCCATTGTCGTTCACGGCGGCGGCCCACAAATTGGTCGTTTACTCGACAAGCTTAATATCGAGACTCGTTTTGTGAACGGCATGCGTGTAACCGACAGCGAGACTATGGATGTCGTTGAAATGGTACTCGGCGCCTCAGTGAACAAAGAGATTGTTAATACCATCAACCAACACGGCGGCAAGGCCATCGGGATTACCGGTAAAGACGGCAGCTTTATTCAAGCAAGAAAACTGGAGGTCAAGCATAAGACACCCGATATGCAGGTCCCTGAAATTATCGATATTGGCCATGTTGGCGAGGTCTCCTACATCAACCGTAATGTTATCGATACGCTAATTGGCGGTGATTTTATCCCCGTGATTGCCCCCATTGGCGTCGGCGTTGATGGCGCCTCATACAATATTAATGCCGACTTGGTTGCCGGTAAAATTGCTGAGGTGATGGACGCCGAAAAACTGATGCTATTGACCAATGTAAGCGGTTTGCTCGATAAGGAAGGTGACATTCTCACCGGCTTAACAACACCGCAAGTTGACGACCTGATAGCAGATGGCACTATTTATGGCGGCATGCTACCTAAAATCCAATGCGCACTCGACGCGGTAAAGGGCGGTGCCACTGCCGCTCATATCGTCGATGGTCGCGTCGCTCATGCAGTATTACTCGAAATATTTACCGACGATGGTGTGGGCACCCTCATTACCAACCGCGGTTAAATATCAATCCACGAAGTTTCGTCATCAATATCGGTGACGAATGTTGATTTTAGATAGTAAAGAGTCCGTCTCTTAAGGTTTTCAATAGTCTATGACCCAAGCACAAAAAATTTCACGCCGACAACAGATCCTTGAGGCGTTAGCGCACATGCTAGAGGCCAGCCCGGGCGCTCGCATTACCACTGCGGCACTGGCCAAGCAGGTTGGGGTCTCCGAGGCGGCGTTATATCGACACTTCCCCAGCAAATCGAAGATGTTTGAGGCGTTGATCGAGTTTATCGAAGAGACTATTTTCAGTCGCGTTAAAATCATCATGGAGGAAACTTCCAGTGCCGAGAGCCGCTGCGAGTCCATTCTCTCTCTGCTACTGGCTTTTACCGAGCGCAACCCAGGCATTACTCGAATATTAACTGGCGACGCCCTGACCGGTGAAAACGAAAAGCTACACTCTCGGGTGATTCAGTTCTTCGACCGACTAGAAACCCAACTAAAGCAAATTCTGCGTGAGGCAGAAATGCGCGAAGGCCTGAGACCGACAGTCACCATCAACACTGCGGCAAATCTGCTGATGTCGGTGGCTGACGGCCGCATCAACCAATACGTGCGAAGTAACTTTAAGCGCAAACCAACCGAATACTGGGCCGATCAGTGGCCGCTGATTATGCAGGGATTTTTCAAGCAAACAGGTCGCTAATCATCGACGGGCCAAGGATTGGCCGCTCTTAATTTGCCGAGTGATATAGGTTTCGAGAGCCTGCAATCGCTTTCAACTCTTCAAAACGCTCAATATCGCGCTGAAAGGACTCAGATGTGGTGAGTTTCTCTTTTCTTCGCATCGCAATTGTCGAGCGAACGCTGTCCAGCTCAAGACCCAGGTTTTTAATTCTCAACTGCAAGTCTTCCGGCACCTCTCGGTGATTGCGTTCCAGATTAGCCGCCTTAGTCCGCTCGTTGGATAACTGTGTTTTCAGCACGCTTTGATTACTTTTTAGTATCCCTAAGCGCACATCAATATCTCGCTGTGCTCGCTTCAGAGCGGCTTCGATATCGCTGATAGTGGAGTACTTCAGCAGCAGCTGTTCATCCCACTCCTGCAGCCTTTGCGCCTCAATTTTATCGGCATTCACTTTCGCCGACTCTTCTCGCGTCATTGCGCGGTCAACAACCTCAATTACCTGGCCACTATTGTTCAACCGCTCATAACCCAACCGAATAGCGTCCTCATTGAGATGATCAACCACTACCACACGGTTGTTATCACCGACATAACGGTAATAATCAGCCAGCGCTGAGACGCTCAATGTCGCCAGCAAAAGAGTGAGTAACTGAGCTGTTTTATTATAATTCACGGCAACCCTCGTTGAATGGCGGAACACAATGCTCCGCCAACTTACTGATCAAATTCCATACATCTCGCGGTAGGCATCAATGCGACCAACTAACGCCTGTTGCTCTTCGCCTGACTGCAAATAATCTACTATATGCTGAAGCGTGATAATACTCACCACAGGAATGCCAAAATCTTGCTCTACTTCCTGTATTGCCGACAGCTTGCCCTTGCCCCGCTCTTCACGGTTAAGGCCAATCACTACACCAGCAGCTGTCGCCCCTGCAGCACTAATGATATCAATGACTTCTCGCACTGCTGTACCAGCGGTAATCACATCATCAATAATCAATATTCTCCCCTTCAACTCGGCACCAACTATCGTACCGCCCTCGCCATGATCCTTGGCCTCTTTACGATTAAAGGCAAAGGGGATGTCAATATCATGAAACTCAGCCAGTGCTGCCGCGGTAACCGCGCCTAGCGGTATGCCTTTGTAGGCTGGGCCAAACAAGACATCGAACTCCACCCCACTCTTAACAATAGCATCGGCGTAACAGCGACCCAACATCGCGAGACCAGCACCGCTGTCAAAGCGGCCTGCATTAAAAAAATAAGGGCTCACTCGGCCTGACTTCAAGGTGAACTCACCGAAGCCTAAGGCGCTATATTTAATCGCTAAATCAATAAAGTCTTGTTGGTAGTTTTGCATAGTTACACCAGTAAAAAATCGTATTTCATCTTTTAAAAAAAGCGGCTATCTTTTATAGCAACAGCGCTCAAATCGCCCTAAAAATTATATCAGGCTATTTGACAGCGTAGTTTACCGTGTCACGGTTTCAATGTCGCATTGATTACAACTTCTGCGACAACAAATAGAAAGATAAAATATAGCTTAACCGTAAGATTACTAACAAATTACTATTTATACGTATCCACTAACCTATCGATATCGGTTAAAATCGCTGCAGCTTTAATAACGAGGGACTCATGAGAATAATTAGTTTTTGCGCAGACGGTATAAAACAGGCAACATCCAACGGCTTTTTTGACTGGGTGGTTGACCAGGATGCCGATATCATCTGTATTCAAGATTTGCGCTGCCAAGAATACGACTTAACTGACAACGTATTTTTCCCCGAAGGTTACTACGGCTACTTTTTTGATTCTCCCGATGGTATCAACGGCGTCGCCATTTATGTCCGCGAGATCCCAAAGGCGATTATGACCGGTCTTGGGTTTGGTGAGAGCGATATCCAGGCCCGCTATATGCAGGCGGATTATGACAACATCAGCATCGGTTGCATCCTCGCCCCAGATACCGCCGACGGCAACCCTCAGGCAGTTGAAAATAAAGAAGTTTTCTTTGAGCAATTAGGTGGTCACTTGAATAAAATTCGCAATAAAAGACGCGAATTTGTCATCTGCGGTAACTGGCAAATTGCCCACCATGAAAGCGATTTACAAGACCCAGACGGCAATCAGGACAGTTCGGGTTTTTTGCCGACTGAACGCCAGTGGATGGATAATCTGTACGACAGACTGGGCTACGTCGACGCCTTTCGCACCGTCAACAGCGATGATGACGAGTTTACCTGGTGGCCCAATGGCAACCGTCAAGAGAATGGCTGGCGTACCGACTTACAGATTATTTCGAACGGCCTACGCTCGACAGTCGAATACGGTGTTGCCTACAAGAAAAAAGAGTTTTCCAATCACGCACCGGTCATTATGGATTACGATTACGAAATCAATCCAAGCTAGCAATATTGGCTCGGACAATCCGCTGATTGCCCGAGCCAATAGCCAATCAGTTACCCGGCAAGTGCCGCTTTCTGCATCTCAGAGAGCTCGGCAATCCCCTTTTCAGCTAATTCCAGCATGCTATTCAACTCTTGGCGACTAAACGTCTCGCCCTCGGCTGTTCCCTGTACCTCAACAAAACCGCCGTTCTCGGTCATGATGACATTCATATCGGTCTCTGCATTCGAGTCCTCAGGGTAATCTAAATCCAATACCGGTACACCTTGATAAATACCCACTGACACCGAGGCAATCATCTCTTTCATGGGGTTGTCTTTTACCAAACCGTCAGCCTGCATTTTCTTAAAGGCATCGGCAATGGCAACACAGGCGCCAGTAATTGATGCCGTTCGAGTGCCGCCATCGGCCTGGATAACATCGCAGTCAACATATACGGTGTATTCACCCAATTTACTGAGATCAACCGCTGCGCGTAACGAACGGCCAATCAAACGTTGAATTTCAACAGTGCGGCCACCCTGTTTACCGCGGGCCGCCTCACGCCCCATGCGGCTACCCGTCGAGCGCGGCAGCATGCCGTATTCTGCCGTTAACCAACCCTTACCTTCCCCGCGAAGAAAGCGCGGTACGCCCTTCTCAACACTGGCATTGCAGATAACCTTGGTATTGCCAAACTCAACCAGCACTGAGCCCTCAGCATGACAGGTGTATTGGCGAGTAATAGTAACGGGGCGAAGTTGATCTGGCTGACGGCCGCTGGGTCTGATCACGGGGTAATCCTCTTTGTGTGAACTAAAATTTGTCGACAGTATACGTGAAGTTGTGGTCCCCTGCCGCTCCGAGCAAACAACACAACCCTTCTATTTAGCTCGCCACCCCCAAACACCATCAGCCACATGCCACACAGTGGGAAACTCCCCAAGCTTACGTTAAGATTAGTGGCTATTACTCGTCTATAACGAAGATACATTTAGCTATGAGCATCAACAACCGCACGACTAAAAGCATGACCGCCTTCAGCCGTCAGCAGGGCGACTATGATTGGGGGCAATTAACCTGGGAGTTACGTTCAGTAAATCATCGCTATCTTGAGCCCAGCTTCAAACTACCCGAGGCGCTCAGAGGCTTGGAGCCGGCGATAAGAGAATCACTAAAAAAGCATTTAGCTCGCGGCAAAGTAGAATGCGCACTTCGGTTTCACCTGCAAACAGAGCAGCAGAACCTCAACGTCAATACTGAACTGGCCGGGCAACTTCTCGCAGCGGTATCACAGCTGCAGCAACTTGGCGGGGAACAACAGCAGCCCAACTCTCTCGATCTACTGCGCTGGCCGGGTGTGTTAGCCGAGCAAAAACTCAACGGCGAGCAGATGCAGAGCGATGCCACAGCATTATTCGAGCTAGCCATTGAACAGCTGGTCGACAGCCGAGCCCGCGAAGGCGAGGAAATGAAAAACGTCGTTTTATCACGACTGGACAGCATCGCGGCAATAACCGCGGATATTCGCAGTAAGATCGCCACTATTTTAGCCGCCCAACGACAGAAATTAATCGACAAACTCGACGCCTTAAAAGCCGATTTGGATAACGACCGCATCGAACAAGAAATGGTACATTTGGCGCAAAAATCGGATGTCGCCGAAGAACTCGACCGCCTGGATACCCACATTGCAGAGGTTCGACGCGTACTGACAAAGGGCGGAGCCTGCGGCAGAAGACTGGATTTTCTTATGCAAGAGCTCAACCGCGAGGCCAATACCTTGTCATCAAAATCTATCGTCAGCGAAACTACCCAGGCTGCCGTTGAGCTAAAAGTCTTAATTGAACAGATGCGCGAGCAGATTCAAAATATAGAATAAGAAACCAGCCGACTCCCATTCCATCGCCATCGCCATCGCCATCGCCATCGCCATCGCCATCGCCATCGCCATCGCCATCGTACAGACAAAAGCAGTCACTAGAATAAAACTTCTCGCTGAAAACTACCCATTAAACCTTTAATAAACTAACTTTATTAAAGGTTTAATGGGGCACAAATAATGAAAGTACGAATACTCTCCTGCGGCATACTCTTGTTCAGCACCGCCTTGATAGCAGAAACAACGGATCAATTTACTATTGGCCAACAAAAAGCCAAAGTGTGTATGACCTGCCACGGTGCCGATGGCATCTCTACCACCGACCCCTATCCCAATCTTCGCGGTCAACGCGCCTCTTATTTCATCTCTGCCCTTAAGGACTATAAGTCTCGAGAGCGCACCAGTGGACTTGCTATTTTAATGCAACAGCAGGCCGACGCGTTGACCGATCAAGACATGAAGGATATTGCTTACTACTACTCCATGCTGGGTACTAAAAAGAATAAGAATGAGTCAACAAAATGACTGAAACCTGTGAGTATGATACCAAGGTCGTTCGCTATTTCATCATTGCCGCTGTTATATGGGCCGTTGCAGGTATGGCTATTGGCGTGCTTTTAGCCGCTCAACTGTATTGGCCAGCACTGAATTTTGATTCACCCTATATACAATTTGGACGCCTTCGTCCTCTTCACACCTCTGGAGTGATCTTTGGCTTTGTTGTCAATATCTTGATGGGGACCTCCCTCTATATCGTGCAACGAACCGGGCAGACACCACTGTTTAACAAAAGCCTGTCATGGATGGTGTTTTGGGGCTGGCAGCTCATTCTCATACTGGCGCTGATCACCCTGCCCTTGGGCTTCACCTCCAGCAAAGAATACGCAGAGCTTGAGTGGCCTATCGATATTCTGATTACCGTGGTCTGGGTGTTATACGCAGTACTGTTTTTCGGCACAGTAGGTGCTCGGAAAGTCAGCCACATATTTGTTGCTAATTGGTTTTTTGGCGCCTTTATCATTGTTGTTGCCATGATATTTATTGTGAATAATCTCGCCTTACCCGTCAGCATGTGGAAGTCCTACTCCATCTACGCAGGAGCCCAGGATGCGATCGTACAGTGGTGGTGGGGCCACAACGCCGTCGGCTTCCTATTGACCGCTGGCGTCATTGGTATGAATTATTACTTTATCCCCAAGGTGGCGCAGCGGCCGATTTATTCCTATCGCTTATCTATTATTCATTTCTGGGGCTTGGTGGGGTTCTATACTTGGGCAGGCACCCACCATCTGATTTACTCCTCTGTACCGGTGTGGGTGCAAAATATCGGTATCATCATGTCGCTGATTCTTTGGGTCCCCTCTTGGGCTGGAGCCTACAACAGCGCCATGACTCTGCTATCCAACAAAGAAAAGCTAAAAAAAGACTACATCATGTTGTTTTTCTTCTCGGCCATACTCTATTACTGTCTCGCGACATTTGAGGGGCCTCTGCTAGCTATTCGCTGGTTTAATATGGTGGCTCACAATACCGAATGGATCATCGGTCACGTCCATTCAGGAGCACTTGGCTGGGTCGCCATGTCAGCTATTGCCGTCTTTTATTACTTTATTCCTCGTCTTTGGGGCAGAGAAGAGCTGTGGTCAGTACGATTATTAAAGTGGCATTTTTGGTTTGCTCACATAGGCGTTGCACTTTACGCCATCGCTCTGTGGGTTGCCGGTATTGGCGAGGGCTATATGTGGCTGACACAGTCGGACAATGGTTCGCTGAGCTATAGCTTTGTTGAAGCCATGGACTTCAAGGCGCCATGGCTGTTTCTTCGCTTTGTTGGTGGTGCCTTTTTTGTGGTCGGTTTATTAATGATGGTATTCAACCTCTACAAGACAGTGGCCAGCGAAGTGACGTCGGCTGCCATGGCGGGGGCGAAGCAATGATACTCAGCAAGGACTTCACCAAATCTGTCGTCATACTCATCGCTGCCACCACGGCCGTCGCTGCTCTCTCGGCATTAGTATGGGTATTGCCCAACGTTTTATTAGCGCCAGAGTTGGCCAAGATATCTCAGGCCAAGCCACTGACCGCGCTGGAACTGGCAGGACGTGATATATACATCAGTGAAGGCTGCCATGTCTGCCATACTCAAATGGTACGACCGCTGGAGCCAGAGATTTTACGAAATGGTCGTGCGAACAAAGAGGCTGACGACATCTATGAATTCCCTAACTTATGGGGCTCTAAACGGACAGGGCCAGACCTAACCAATATAGGGCGAAAGTATTCCGATCGGTGGCATGCCATTCACCTTATCAACCCTCGCGATGTAATCCCCACATCGATTATGCCATCTTATCCTTGGCTTTTTAACACGGTACTTGATGGCGATGATATCGCAGATAAAATGCGCGCACTAAGGTCACTGGGCGTACCCTATAGCGATAGCGACATCGATGGCGGTCGAATCCAAATAGTCGGAAAAACTCAGGGGGAAGCTTTGATCAGGTACCTGCAAAGCCTCGGCGTCGATACCATGCACGACCGGGAGCAATAGCCATGACGGTTTTTTGGAATATATGGGTTATTACCCTCACCGCTATCTTCTTGCTCTTCATGGTATTCGTCGTGGTTAAATATTGGCGTAGCAATCATCTTGCCGACGAAGAACATACACTGGACACCTTTGACAATATCGACGAGAACGACGGCCCTCCTCCCAAGATTATGTTTTGGGGCTATCTTGTCGCCTTCACTGGCTCGGCCGTATTTTTATTACTCTATCCTGGCTTGGGTAACTGGCCTGGCCTGCTGGGCTGGCAGCAGAGTGACGATACTGCACAACAACACAATACTTCGCTGACAGAGCAAGTCGGCAATGTCTCGCCACCAAGCTTAACCGCCCTTGCTGCAAACCCAGCCATTGTTAATTCTGGCAAGGCGCTATTTCAAACCCATTGCGCCGCCTGTCACCGTGCCAACGGACAGGGGCAAAAACACTTTCCCAACTTAGTCGACGATGTGTGGTTATACGGTGGCAGTGACGATGCGATTATTCATTCTATTGAGCAAGGCAGAAATGGAGCCATGGTTGGCTGGCAAGCTATTTTGCCAAAAGAAGATGTACAGAATATCTCGTACTACCTCGCCTCTTTGCAGCATCGACCACTCAACGCCCCCAGCGTCAAAATCGATTTGGGTAAAACGGCCTACCTTAACAATTGTGCCGCCTGTCACGGCGCGGACGCAGGAGGGAGCCAAGCGATTGGCGCACCAAACCTCTCAGATAGCGCCTGGGTTCATGGTGGCAGCATTGAAGAGATTCAGCACACCATCAATTATGGCCTCAATAATGTCATGCCAGCATTTTCTGGCCAATTAAACGACAGTGAGATATTGGCCACTGCCGCCTTTATCACCGCCGAACGACTGGCGCATCAGGCCAAGATTGCCACCATTGCTGAACAAAAAATAAACCGGGGTGAATACCTCGCCTATGCCGGTGACTGCGTTGCCTGTCACAGCGCCGAAGGTGGCGAACCCTTTGCCGGCGGCCTACCATTTGTCACCCCCTTTGGCACCGTGTATTCCACCAATATCACCCCGCATGTCACCGAAGGCATTGGGGACTATAGCTATCAAGACTTTAAGGCCGCACTCTATGATGGCAAGGGCAAGCATGGCTATCTCTACCCTGCTATGCCCTATACCTCTTATCAATATGTTACCGAAGAGGATGTCCTGGCCCTGTGGGATTATTTGCAGTCTATTACCGCCGTCTCACGCCGCAACGACGACAACAGCATGTTGTTTCCCTCCAACATCCGCCTAGCCTTACTGGGCTGGAATTTGGTTTTTATGGATACCGCGCCGCTGGACCTCACCAGCAATGCCCCGCAGCAGGATGCAGAGGCTTGGTCTCGAGGAAAGTATTTAGTCATGGGCTTGGGCCACTGTTCAGAATGCCATACGCCTCGTAATATTGCTCAAGCACTACAGACCGATCGCATATTCCAGGGCAATATTATTGATGGCTGGCATGCCCCTGATATTTCAGCACGAGAGCTATACGAGGATCGCTGGGATGTAAAATCGTTGAGCGACTTCCTGCACACCGGCCACTCAGATAAAGGCTCCGCCTTCGGCGGCATGGCAGATGTAGTCAAAAATAGTACCAGTTTTATGACCAGGCAAGATGTCGAGGCCATGGCCGGATACCTGTTGACTGGCGATGGCAGCAATAGCATTCCTCCGGGCACGGAACAACTTCAACCCACCGGCTTTACCGAACAAGCCAAGCAATCAGAAATGTACTCCCTTTTCACCACAACCTGTGGCGTCTGCCATGGCGACGACGGCAAAGGACGCCCACCCATAGCACCGACATTGCTCAATAACGGTATTATTATGCACAGCGACCCTTACAACACCATCGCTGTGACTATCCGTGGGCTTGAACCCAGCTATCTGACCGAAGAGAAAAACTTCATGCCGATGGTGAGCTTCCAAAACGTATTAACCGATGCGCAGCTATCACAGCTGATCAGTTACATCCGTCAATATCTTGGCGACCGCAACGACATCGTCAGTGCTGACGATGTCAAAGATGTCCGCGAGAAGCTACAAAAGGCAGGGTATGCCGGAAACCTTCACACCACACCCGACATGTATGATAGCCGCGACAGGAATATCGATGTCGATTAGTCTGTTGAATCCAGCGACCAAACCTTCAAATAACACTAGCCCTACCTATGCCGAGTCAATCAATGTTATTATGGTCGATTGAATTTTATGTGGCGCTTAACCTAATTTTTATGGATCTTGCCGCCTCTAAAATGCTCCTCCCATTTTTTGCGCCCAGATTTAGAGTACAGTTATGAGCAGTGAACGCGGCACCTTATATACCATTGCAGCACCTTCAGGTGCCGGTAAAACCAGCTTGGTAAAGGCCTTAATCGAAAGCAAAACATTTGTCCAAGTCTCTGTCTCTCACACTACCCGCCCGGCACGCCCCGGTGAGGTCGACGGTGTTAACTACCACTTTGTCAGCCATGAGCAATTTCAAACTATGCTGGAGGCAGGACAGTTCATTGAGTCGGCAGAAGTGTTCGGCAACCACTACGGCACTTGCCAGCTCTGGGTGGAAGAAACCTTAGCTCAGGGTATCGATGTCATTCTAGAGATCGACTGGCAGGGTGCACAACAGGTTAAAAAATTGCTGCCAGCAACCCGCTCTATTTTCATTTTGCCTCCTTCTAAAGAGGCACTGCTTGAGCGTTTAACAGGACGCGGCCAAGATGAAGCCAGCGTCATCGCCGGCAGAATGGATGAGGCCATTAGCGAGATGTCACACTATGTTGAGGCCGACTACTTAGTCGTCAACGAGTGCTTCGACACAGCTCTCAAGGATTTGCGCTGTATTATCCGCGCTCAACGCCTGTTTGCAGAACCACAACACGCTAGGCAGGCCGCCTTAATCGGTGAGCTACTGTCGAGCTAACCGCTTGAACACAAAATATCGACTATTTTTCAACCAAGGTTAGAAACTGGCCTTGGTTTTTTGTATACTCTCTTAAATTGGGGTAGCTGTTTATCAACAGCCGCCTGACATGGTTTAACACTGCGAGATTATTATGGCCCGAGTTACTGTAGAAGATTGTTTAGAACACGTTGAAAACCGCTTTCAATTAGTGATGGTTTCCAGCAAGCGCGCCCGTCAATTGGCCACTGGCGGAAAAGAGCCTAAGGTTGAAGAGGATTCTGACAAGGCTACGGTTATCGCTCTTCGCGAGATTGCCGCCGGCCTTGTTAGCCAGCAAAAAATGGATGACGAAGAGCGTCAGGCAGCCTTCGATGAAGCGCAGGCTGAGTTCGCTTCAGAAGAGTAAGCCTAGGGCTACTCCACGGTGACCTGAAAAAACACTATTCAGGTCGTCGGTTTTGCGTTATAAATCATCTATAACGCAACTTTATACAGTACAAGCGTCTTGATTATTAGCAGTTTTCGATAACCGTATCGATATGGGGCACTAGTGCAAAACATCGCTTTACTCTCGGATCAGCTCAATTCTTATCTTGAGCCTGAGCAAATCCAGCAAGTCCGCCGCGCATACTTCTATGCCGAGCAAGCCCACGACGGCCAACTTCGTCGCAGCGGCGAACCTTATGTGACCCACCCCTTAGCTGTCGCCTTTATTCTTGCCGATATGCATATGGATCATCAAAGCTTAATGGCTGCGATGCTACACGATGTGATCGAAGACACCGGCATTGCCAAAATAGCCCTGGCCGAACAATTTGGTGATACCGTCGCCGATTTGGTCGACGGGGTATCGAAGCTGACGCAAATCACCTTTGAGACTCGCGCTGAACAACAGGCACAAAACTTTCAGAAGATGGCCTTGGCGATGGCGAAAGACATTCGCGTCATCCTAGTTAAGCTCGCCGATAGACTGCATAATATGCGCACCTTAGGTGTTTTGCGGCCCGAGAAGAAGCGCCGCATTGCCAAGGAAACATTGGAAATATACGCCCCCATTGCTAACCGCCTAGGCATGAACGAATGCCGTCTAGAGCTCGAAGAGCTTGGTTTTCAAGCACTGCACCCGATGCGCTCGACCCGAGTTAAAGCTGCCGTCGATGCCACCCGCGGTAACCGTCGCGAGCTGATCGATAAAACCCGTACCAGCCTGATCGAAAAGCTCGAGCAGGAGAATCACAGCGTTAAAGTCATCGGTCGAGAAAAGCATCTCTACGGCATTTATCAGAAAATGCGCAGCAAGAAGAAATCTTTTTCCGATATTATGGATGTCTTCGCCTTCCGCGTGATTGTTGACTCTGTCGACCGATGCTACCGCGCACTGGGTGTAATCCACTCACTCTACAAGCCAGTGCCCGGTCAATTTAAAGACTACATCGCCATCCCTAAAGCCAACGGTTATAAGTCTCTACACACCGTATTATTCGGCCCACATGGTATTCCAATTGAGGTGCAAATTCGCACCACCGATATGGAAGACATGGCCAACAGCGGCATTGCTGCGCACTGGCTGTATAAAAGCTCTGAAGATGCCGCCCTCGATGTCAGCCATGCACAGGCGCGAAAATGGGTACAGGGCCTGCTCGAGATGGAAGCTAATGCGGCCAGCTCTCTCGAATTTATCGAGAACGTTAAGATTGACCTGTTTCCCGACGAGGTTTATGTCTTTACCCCTAAAGGTAAAATTCTCGAATTAGCCAATGGTGCCACCGCCCTCGATTTTGCCTATGCCGTGCATACCGACATCGGTAATAGCTGTGTTGCAGCCAGGCTCAACAAGCAGCTGGCGCCGCTGTCAGAGCCACTGCAAAACGGCCAAACCGTTGAAATCATCACCTCGCCATCGGCACACCCGACCCCAGCCTGGTTGAAATTCGTTACCACCGGCAAAGCACGCTCAACCATTCGACACTTCTTGAAGACCAAGCGTCACGCACAATCAATTTCCCTTGGCCGTAAACTACTCGAAAAGGCGCTCAACAATCTTGGCACCAGCCTCGATGATTTAACCAATGAACAACTGGCACCCTTACTTCGACAAAGCGGCCACAGTAACTTTGATTTTGTACTCGAAGACATTGGCCTCGGTAACCGCGTGGCATTTTTAACCGCACAAACGCTGGCCCAACATGTCGACAGCCAAGAGGGTGACGAAATTACCACCCCTGAGCCACTGATAATCTCCGGCACAGAAGGGCTGATTGTCAGCTACGCTCGCTGCTGCTCCCCGATACCGGGAGACCACATTGTCGGCCATTTAAATGCCGGACGCGGCATCGTAGTCCACCGTGATGGCTGTAGCAACGTTAAGGATATACGCCACAACCACGACAAGTGTATGCCGCTAAACTGGGCTGAAGAAGTCGAGGGTGAGTTCATGGCAGAGCTTCGTCTACAATTAGAAAACCGCCGTGGCATGCTTGCATTATTAGCCTCTCGTATTAATGCCCTCGGCGCTAATATCGATAAGATAACCACCGGCGATAGTGACTCCCAGTTTACTACCATGTTTTTGACCGTAGCCGTCAATGACCGCGTCCACCTAGCCCGGATGATTAGACATATTCGAGCCATACAAGGTGCTGTTAAGGTTAACCGCGTCAAGCAATAACAATACTATAACCACTTGCCGTTGCTACTCGCTGGCCTACGGTCTGTCTTTTATTATTATTCGAGATTGTATTATGAGCAATAAAGCCGCCATCCACACTTCAAAAGCGCCCGCCGCTATCGGCCCGTACTCTCAGGCTATCAAGGCCGACAACACGGTTTATATTTCTGGTCAGATTCCTTTGGTACCAGAAACAATGGAAGTGGCAGAGGGCGATATCAGTGCCAAAACAACGCAGGTTTTTGAAAATTTAAAAGCCGTTGCAGAAGCTGCAGGCGGCAGCCTTAAAGATGCAGTAAAGCTCAATATATCCGTCACTGACTTGAATGATTTTGCTGCGGTCAACGCTGTTATGGCCTCGTATTTTGAACAGCCCTATCCCGCCCGAGCCTGTGTTCAGGTCGCCGCCCTACCCAAAGGCGTGCCGGTGGAAATAGAAATGATTTTAGTTTTATAAATTTCTTCATGGGCTGTTATTTGTAGCAGCCCATATATTGAGAAAATTATTTCTTATTCTTGTCTAGCCAATTTTTTACAACCGGGCCATATCCTGACTTATAATCAGGGTATTTAAAATGATAACCCAAGGCTAACAACTTATTATTGGATATCTTTTTGCTCGACCTTCTTGCGCCGTCCTTTGCTGCAATCAAATCATTCTTATCGACACCTAACATTACAGCCAACCAATTTTTTATTTCCGCCATCGTCACTGGCGAGCTATCTGTCCCTATATAAACAGAATCAACCGATTTTTTATTTTCACATTGGCTTAATAAAAAAACTAAAATAGCAGCACAATCATCGATATGAATTCGGTTAGTAAAAAGCTCGCTGCTGCCGCCTTGATGATTCAATACCTGTTCGATCAAACGATAACGGCCAGGGCCGTAAATGCCTGAGAAACGTACCACTGTGCTGGCAATTGGCCCATTATTGGCAATGGTCTCTGCCTCGAGTTGACGACAACCAGAAAAGTGATTGGGCAGCGTTGCCGATTGCTCGTCAACAACCGAGCCATCGCACTGATGATAGACACTGGTGCTCGACACCAGAAACAACCGCTTAACAGGGCCCGCTATAGCGGCCAACAAATTAGCCAAGCCGTCGACATAAGTTCGCCGATAAGCCGCATCATTAAACTCACCCGCCGTCGTCGCAACCACTATGTATTCGAAGGTCATCAACTGCAGTTGCTGTAGCGTTTTAGGCTTGGTGATATCCGCAGAAATACCGGTAATATAATCAGGCAGCTGCGATATATCGCGCCTCAAACCGGTCACGCTATGATCCTTCTTGTGCAGCAACTTCGCCACAGCCAAGCCCAAACGACCGCAACCCACCAGTAAAACCCTTGCCATTAGCAGCTCCTATTATCATCAATAATTTGCACTGTAGATATATCCAGTGTTACTTTTAGCCTATCTAATTCAACATTTTACAGACTTATAACGACCGGCAAACCTTTATGAGCGACTATCTCGACCAACTGACGGTATCTACTCTCAAAGGCGTAGGGCCAAAAATGGTAGAAAAGCTGAATAAAATTGGCGTATTCAGCGTGCAAGACGTGTTATTCCACCTGCCGATGCGCTATCAAGATCGCTCAAAAATTACCCCGTTGGCCGCACTACAGATGGGCAGCGAGGCGGTGATAGAAGGCGAGGTCAAAGGTTGCAACGTGGTCATGGGGCGCCGTCGTAGCCTCGTCTGCAAGCTGCAAGATCATACCGGTACAGTAACCCTGCGTTTTTTTCATTTTACCGCAGCACAAAAAAACAACCTAACGGCTGGGACTCGTATCCGCTGCTTTGGTGAAGCCAGAAGAGGCGCCAGCGGTATCGAGTTTTATCATCCCGAATACAAACTCGTCACCGATAGTTATCAAGGCGGTGATGACAGCTTAACCCCAGTTTACCCATCCACAGAAGGCATGCATCAGGCAGGCTGGCGCAAGCTAACGGAACAGGCACTGCTTTTACTCAAAAAGCATCGTCTGCGTGAGTGGCTGCCTGAAAATTGTGGCCCCATTGCAACAACAACACTGGAACAAGCCATTCAGTTTTTGCACAAGCCCCCTACCGACGCTAATACCGAGGCGCTGAGCAACGGTAAACACCCGATTCAGCAGCGTCTCGCCTTCGAAGAATTGTTGGCCCACAATCTTAGCCTGTTGAAACTGCGCAATATCGCCCAACTGCAGCCGGCCCCCAAACTACCGGCTAACGGCAAATTACAACAACAGTTTCTTGACGCCCTACCCTTTCAATTAACGGCCGCACAACAAAAAGTCAGCACCGAAATTCTCACCGACATCGCCAGTAGCTTGCCGATGTTGAGACTGGTGCAAGGGGATGTCGGCTCGGGTAAGACCGTGGTCGCAGCAATGGCAGCAATGGCCGCTGTCGAGAATGATTATCAGGTTGCCATCATGGCGCCCACAGAGATATTAGCCGAGCAGCACCTCATCAACTTCACCACGTGGTTCCAGCCTCTGGGGATAAAAACAGCTTGGTTGAGCGGTAAATTGAAGGGGAAAAAACGCCAGCAGCAACTCGACTTAATCGCCTCGGGAGAGGCCCCCATCGTCGTCGGCACCCACGCACTATTTCAACAAGAGGTTCATTTTGCCAAATTGGGCTTGGCTATCATCGATGAACAACATCGCTTCGGTGTACACCAGCGATTAGCGCTGAGGGAGAAGGGCGCCCATCTCGGCCTCTACCCTCATCAGCTGATCATGACAGCAACACCCATTCCACGCACGCTGGCCATGAGCGCCTACGCCGATCTCGACTGCTCAATTATTGATGAGCTGCCACCGGGCAGAACACCGATCAACACCGTGGTCATGGACAACAGCCGTCGCGAACAAGTGATCGAACGTGTACGACAAAACTGCATCGATGGCAGACAAGCATACTGGGTTTGCACATTGATAGAGGAGTCCGAGCAACTGCAAGCTCAAGCCGCAGAAGACACCTATGAAGAACTGCAGAAAAAACTCAAGGGCCTCGGCGTTGGCCTGGTTCATGGACGCATGAAGCCCGCCGAGAAAGCTGACATCATGGCGCAATTTAAACGAAATCAGTTACAGTTATTAGTCGCCACAACAGTCATCGAGGTTGGCGTCGATGTCCCCAATGCCAGCCTGATGATTATCGAAAACCCTGAGCGCCTTGGCCTGGCACAATTGCATCAACTGCGAGGCCGAGTCGGCCGAGGCTCTGTCGCCAGTCACTGCGTGCTGATGTATCAGCCGCCACTGTCACAGCAAAGCAGAGAGCGCCTAACCGCCATGCGTGAAAGCAACGATGGTTTCTATATCGCAGAAAAAGATTTAGAACTCAGAGGCCCGGGCGAAGTATTAGGCACGAGGCAGACGGGTTTGATGCAGTTTAAAATGGCCGATTTAACCAGAGATCAGGCCCTGCTTGAACCCGTCAAAGCGGCGGCCGACACACTGATAGCAGAGTACCCAGAAAACCTTGAGGGTATCATCAGTCGTTGGTTACCCGATGCGGCGCGCTATGGCCACGCCTAAAGCAAAGACAAAAAAAGCGGCCTAAGCCGCTTTTTTTAAAACGAGAAATCTATTCTGCGACTTTTTCTTTCAGCGCTTTGCCGGGCTTAAAACCAACGGTGTTACTCGCTTTAATTTTGATCGCTTCACCGGTTTGAGGGTTTTTACCGGTGCGTGCTGCGCGATGACGCTGCTCGAAAGTACCGAAGCCGACCAGTGAAATTGACTCATCGCGACCGAGGGCCGTAGACATTTCTTCGAGTATTGCGGCTAGGGCCTGTGCTGCCTTATCCTGGCTTAAATCAGCTTTGTCAGCTATTGCGGCGACCAACTCTGGCTTGCGCATAATACAACTCCTTGACTGTGTTGTTGTTTTTTTTAGTTATTTATTTTGTTAGGGAAAAGAGAAGATTTGGTTGCTCCCTTGATAACAGGTGCAGCTCCAAGCTAGTAGCCACAACCCTTCCACTCCCTACAAGTTAACCATTTTAACTAGGGCTTGCAATGATAAATTATCACTCAGGCATAAAAAAACCGCGCTGTAGCGCGGTTTTTTAGTCAACAAGAACATTTATGCCATAATTGCTGGCAATTCTTTTTGTAAACGCATTTTTTCACTGGTACCTTCGCCAGTTAAGGCAAAGCCAAGCAATTCACCGGCAGCATTGCGGAATTCAGCAACAACATTGTTGCCTTCTTGCTGAATCGTCCACTCGCCTTCAACGTCACGCGGTGCAGGTGAAACCACCACAGGACAAGCCGGCGTCTTAATTGTCACAGGCATTGCTGGGTAGCTAACCTCTGTCGGCGTACCAGTTAACGTTTTCGCTAGGGCGCGAGCACAGGCCATCAGCGGTGCGACATAGAACAATACGTTGCCCTCAACCTCAGCACAATCACCCAAGGTGTAGACATTGGCGGCACTGGTTTCAAGCAGACGGTTGGCGACAACACCACGATTGGTAGTAATGCCGGCCTGCACAGCCAGCTCAGTACGTGGACGTACACCGACGGCAGAAACCACGATATCCGCATCCAGCACATCACCGTTATTCAAGGTAACACCCAGCGCGCCATCCTTGTGGTTAACCTCGGTTACCAGCGGGCCGAAGTGGAACTTAGCCCCCTTCTCTTCCAGTGCAGCCTGTACTGACTTGCCTGCAGCTTCTGGTAACAATGTTGGTAGGCAGTAGCCGAGAGGGTCGACAGTCTCAATATCAAAATCACCGTTCAATAAATCGTTGGTGAATTCACAACCGATCAGTCCACCACCGATAATAACGACCTTCTTAGCCTTACGCTTTTTAAGCTCGGCACGGAAAGTGGCATAGTCAACCAAGTCATTACAGGAAAAAACACTGTCAGTTGCATCACCACCAATCGGCGGACGAATGACATCAGCACCCCAGGCAAGAACCAGGCTGGCATACTCAACAACCACACCTTCGGCGGTAATTGTCTGCTGCGCAGTATCGATGTTAGTAACCTGTGTATTGGTCCAAATACTCACGTCGAATTGAATCGCCATCTTGCCTGCATCAGCTTGCATCAGGCCGTCAGCATCGGTATTACGGGTAAAGCCAGTCGACAGCATTGGCTTCGAGTAGCTGCGACCGTCATCGCCGGTAACCATAATAACCGGGGTTTCTTTATCGTTTTTGCGGATCTCTTTAATCAGGTTATAACCGGCAAGGCCGGTACCAATGATAACAATCGGCTTGGCTGTTGCAGAGTGATGCTCTGTCTCAGCGGTATCATCTTCGTCACCGGGGATCAGCTCGAAATCTTCCTTGCCCACGCCACAGTCTGGGCAGGTCCAATCTTCGGGAATATCATCCCACTTCGTGCCCGGCGCAAGGCCACTATCAGGGTCGCCAGTTACTTCATCGTAAATCCAGCCACAAACAATACATTCCCACTTAGCCATTTTTTAGCCTACCTATTACTGAGCTGGACGATACATTCGTCATCAGCAAAAATGAATACCACTATGATCAGTGTTACCAATCAAATAGTTGCAAGTTGTCCTATTATCACCCATGCTCCGCCTTATATGCCAGCTCAATACTAAGTATTAATACTTAGATGATCATTCGAATTGACTTGGCGCATCACTCCAAAGCACTGCGGAGATTAACAGACACACCATACGGCGTCACTACAAGATGAATGCGCGAGTATTTTACGACCATTGCCAATACAAGTACCAGCCCAAGACGGACTGTTGGCGCAATTATCGCCAATTTAGGTTAGAAAGCTTAGATGGCAAGACCCGGCAGTGGCTGTTAAATGAATCCTCGTTAACCCAACGGCTGATAAAAGCGTCCAATCAGAATTTCCGCGTTGAAGTTGTCAGTCAGCGCTGGCAGCGACCGACTCTGTCCGAGGCTCAAAGCCTCAATGTTTCTCCCCATCGCGCCGCCCTTATCCGTGAAGTGCTGCTGATGTGCAATGATCAACCCTGGGTCTTTGCCCGTAGCGTCATTCCCGCCAACACCTTAACAGGACGTTATCGTTGCTTAAAAAATCTTCAGGAACGGCCACTTGGGCAGTGGCTCTTCAACGATAAGACGATGCGACGCCACAGTTTCCAGATTGCCCGGATTGCTAAAAGCAGTCACATCCTCCCACCCCAGTTTCGTGGGCAGCAACTGTTATGGGGGCGCCGCTCCAAGTTTGAGTTATCGGGTAAGCCACTGCTTGTCTGTGAGATCTTTCTGCCCAGCTTTATCCCTGACAATGACTTGCTATAAGCACAGCGTTAATTCATCGCGGGATTACTGACCTACAGGCATTAGAGAACACCGTTTTTTCTCCCCTGGCATGAATCAGCACCTGCCATCATAGAGGCTTCTGACGTATAGTAGGCTGCATATTTTACAGATACCCATGCCCTTAATATGACATCTCAAACTATTCAACAGCGCCTGCCCGACTTTATTTCCCTCACTCGACTCGACCGTCCCATCGGCATTTACCTGCTGGTATGGCCGGCATTGTGGAGCCTTTGGCTGGCCAGTAACGGCAGCCCAGGCATTGGTAATGTCATTATTTTCCTGCTCGGCTGCCTACTGATGCGATCCGCAGGCTGCGTCATTAATGACTATGCCGATAGAAACCTCGACGGCCATGTAAAACGCACCAAAAACAGACCGTTAGCGACAGGTAAAATTAATGAGAAAGAGGCGCTCACTTTATTCGTTAGCCTCTGTGTCATCTCTTTTATTTTGGTTTTATTTACTAACAAAGCAACTATCTACCTATCCTTTGCCGGTGCAGCATTGGCGGCGATCTACCCTTTTATGAAGCGCATTACCAACCTGCCACAGGTGGTACTCGGTGCCGCCTTCTCCTGGTCGGTACCGATGGCCTTTGCCGCCGAAACGCAGGCCGTCCCTAAAGAGGCGTGGCTTATTTTCACCGCCTCTGTGCTATGGATTGTGGTCTATGACACCTTCTATGCCATGGTCGATCGTGAGGATGACCTCAGAATTGGTATCAAATCAACAGCGGTATTATTTGGCGACGCAGACAGAGTGATTACCGCCACTCTACAGCTATTGTTTTTAATCGCCATGGCGATGGCCGGCAAGCAATTTGGCCTCGGCTACCCCTATTACCTCGGTCTACTAGCCGCTGCAGTGCTCTGCGGCTATCAGCAATGGCTGATCAAGGACCGTCAGCGCGACAAGTGCTTTCAGGCCTTTTTACACAATAACTGGGTCGGCATGGCGATATTTATTGGCATTTTACTTAATGGCTTTTTAATGTAATCATCGACAACTCTATACTAGTGGGCCTTCTCCACGGTTGTATAAATAACAAAGATAACAGTTGGGAATTGCCACCATGAAAAAGACACTAAGCACCTTACTTCTTACCGCCACACTAACTGCTGCCTCACTTAGCACGCCAGCTTTGGCCGGTGATAAACTGCCTGCACAGCTCACTGTCGCCGGCACAGAATTGAAACAAATTGGTGATGGCACTCGTAAGAAGCTATTTATCAAGCTGTATAACGCCGCCTTTTATGGTGAAGACAAAGACTTCACCGCCGACAAACCGATGGCGATTCAGCTCGAAATCACCTCTGGCCTGATCGATAGCAAAAAACTTAGCAGCGCCACCGCCGATGGCTTCGATGCCGTCACCAATGGCGACACCAGCGCCATTGACGACAAAATCAAACAATTGCTCGACGCCCTCAGCGCTCCCGTTAACGAGGGTGACATTCTTGATTTTAGCTACAGCGATAATAATGTTGCCGTCAGCCAAAATGGTAAACTTTTGACGACTATTGAAGGCAAAGATTTTAAGAATGTATTCTTCAGTATCTGGCTGGGAGAGCAGGGTATCGATGAAGATCTACGTGAAGACATGCTTGACCTGTAGCGTTAAGCAGCGTTAAAAAAACCCGCAATAGCGGGTTTTTTTGGTTTTGAGCCTTGCTTAGTCGAGCCTGTTCATGCCATTTAAAGCGGCTATCCGATAAGCCTCTGCCATGGTCGGATAGTTAAAAGTGGTTTTGATAAAGTATTCAATACTATTACCCTCACCCTGCTGATTCATAATAGCCTGGCCGATATGCACAATTTCTGTCGCCTCGGCACCAAAGCAATGAATACCCAACAACTTCAAGCTGTCTGGGCAGAACAGCAGCTTTAACATACCAACATTGGAGCCGCTGATTTGCGCCCGTGCACAGTCTTTAAAGAAGGCTCGACCAACCTCATAAGGTATCTTGCTCTCTGTTAGCTCACGCTCGGTGGCGCCGACAGAACTAATCTCTGGCAGGGTATAAATACCCGTTGCCACCTCGGCAACAAAACGAGAATTCTCCTTGCCCCGTGCTGCTGCCGCAGCCGAACGCCCTTGGTTATAGGCGGCACTGGCAAGGCTGGGCCAGCCAATAACGTCGCCGATGGCAAAGATATTATCAATCTCTGTCTGATAGCGCTGATTCACCTTAAGCTGGCCACGATGGTCGGCGGTCAATCCAGTAACATCGAGGTTTAATGTATCGGTATTACCGCTACGCCCGTTACACCACAGTAGCGCGTCGGCCACAATACGCTTACCGGATGCAAGGTGGAGAGTAATGTTATTATCCGTTGTTTCGAGCTTTTCAAACTCTTCCCGGTGGCGAACCATAACGCCGTGATCACGTAGCTGATAACTTAACGCATCGGAGATTTCATCATCCAAGAACTCGAGCAACCGCTCGCGGTTATTGACCAACTCCACCTTCATACCGAGGCCGGAGAATATCGAAGCATATTCACAACCAATGACACCGGCACCATAGATAATTAACTTCTTCGGGTTGTGGGCCATCTCCAGAATTGTATCGCTGTCGTAAACGCGAGCATGACTAAAATCAATGCTGTCAGGCCGATAGGGCCGAGAGCCGCAGGCAATAATAAAGTCTTCCGTCGTCAGCGTTAAGTTTTCGCCATCCAGCGCCTTAACTTGCACACTATGCTGATCGGTAAAGCTGGCCTGGCCATGAAAGACTTTGATTCGGTTGCGGCCATAATAACGCTCACGCATAGTGACCTGCTCTCGAATCACCGTCTGTACGTTTTTCATGATTTTAGGGAAATCAAACCAATTCGGGTCGACCCCCTCGTGGAACAACGGGTGACGATTAAAGCGCACCAACTGCTTAACCGCCGAACGCAGCGCCTTCGACGGGATGGTGCCCTTGTGGGTACAACCACCGCCAACCTGTGGTCGATCTTCAATAATGGCCACCCTGCGACCATGTTTAGCAGCATTAATAGCTGCACTTTCTCCAGCGGGGCCGGCGCCGATAACAATGGCGTCAAAGTCATAGCTCATTGTGCTTTATTTCCTAAATTATCGTTGTAATAAATGTTAATCATCGTGCCTAGTAAGATCTTCCAGTGGCGAACAGTTCCAATGCGGGGTAAACACCGCGCTGAGTTCATCCTCACTGACTGCCACAACAGATTGATGCTGCCACTGCGGATTCTTATCTTTATCGACCAGCAGTGCCCTAACGCCTTCCTGAAATTCAGCATGGCTGGCCAGGTTTGTCGCTAGAATAAGCTCACTACTGAAAATATCCAATAGGGATTTACCGCGGCTGGCCAGTAATTGACGGGTAATAATACGCGCGCTCAGTGGCGATCCCCGTCGCAGACCGGCGACCGCTGTCAGTAACGTTTCACTACTACCGTTATAGCTTAATAGTTGCTCGATAATAGTCAGCTCATCCTCACCGTCACAGAGCTGATCGATTTCAAGCTGATCTGCCGCCAGCCAGCTACTGCCAGCGCTGACGGCCATGGTGGATAGAATATCGGACAGTATCAGGCTGTTTTTCTCGGCGCTATCATCTTTTGCAACGTCAACCCACGATGCCTGATAGAGCTGCTCGATGAACTGCGCCCGGCTTTCATCGCCCACACAGTAATCGGCAAGGCCACCATAGATAGCATCTGAGGCCGCAAATACACTACCGCTTAAGGCCAGCAAGTAACCGCTGCGTCCTGGCATATTGTTGAGGAAGTAGCTGGCACCAACATCGGGGAATAGACCAATACCAATTTCTGGCATCGCCAGGCGACTACTGGGAGTGACAACACGGTGACTGGCGCCGGCTAGCAGGCCCAAGCCCCCTCCCAAGACGATACCCTCACCCCAGACGACAATCGGCTTGGGGTAGTGATGGATGGCATAATCGAGGCGGTATTCAGCCTCAAAGAAGTGCTCACTGTACTCGCAGTATTCACCGCGGGATAACTGAGCGTTCTCCCGTACCGAACGCACATCACCACCGGCGCAAAACGCTTTGTGGCCGTCACCCAGCAACAGTACGGCGACTATGCTGTCATCACTGCGCCACTGATCGAGAGCCTGTTGTAACAGCTGTATCATTTCATCGGTTAAGGCGTGCAGACGCTCAGGGTTATTGAGGGTTAACACCCCGATATGACCCTTTGGTGTCGCAATAATATCGTTTAACACCGCCGGCAGTGGTAAAAGCTGCATATCGTCCCCCTGCGAGACTCGATAGAGTGAAATAGTGGCTGTTTTTATTCTACTTTTATCGCTTAAGTGTATAACACAATTTGCGATAAGTAGGCGCAACAGGCAAAAATCGGCACCGGTTAACACAACTCAACGTACGATGGATCAACGTTGTCATTAGCCGCGGGTAAATACCCACTGCTTATCCGTCGATAGCGCTGAATTATAGGCATAGCCATCGACATCGAAGGCCTTGATCTGCTCGGGTTGCGCCAGCTGATTTTGAATAATGTACCGACTCATCATCCCGCGTGCTTTTTTAGCGTAAATGCCCACTACCTTGTAGTCATCACCTTTGCGCTCTTTAAATACCGGGGTGATAATCTCAGCCTTAAGCTGCTTGGCCTTGACCGATTTAAAATACTCGGTCGATGCCAGGTTAATCAGTACCTCACTGCCCTCGCTGGCAAAATCTTGATTGAGCAACTCGGTAATCTTATCGCCCCAGAACTCATAGAGGTTTTTGCCGCGGTTATTGCTGAACTTCGTTCCCATCTCCAAGCGATAGGCTTGCATTAAATCGAGCGGGCGTAGTAAACCGTATAGCCCCGACAATAGTCGCAGATGCTGCTGAGCAAAATTGAAATCGTCATCACTGAATGAGTCCGCATCCATACCGGCGTAGACATCGCCTCGAAAGGCCAGCAGTGCCTGCTTGGCATTATCGCTATTAAACGGCTGAGACCAGCTCTGAAAACGCTCATAATTTAGCGTGCCCAACTTGTCACTGATGTGCATCAATGCTGAAACATCGTGAGGGGCCAGCGGTAGCAGCTGTTCTATCAACTGGGCAGCATCCTCCAACATCCTAGGCTGGGTGAACTGCTCAGTCACCGGGGCGGCGTCATAATCGAGTTTTTTTGCGGGGGAGATAACAACTAACATAGGACTTTGCTCTCAAATCAATTATTCACACAGTGTCTAACGACGACTATACGCCGCGAACTACTTCTCGTTCATCCACCAATTCAGCGGCTCACCATCGGCGTCGTAGACATTGCCATAAACCCACTGCACATCATCGTTGGCCTTGGCCAAGTCATTCATCACCTGTTCAATCGCGGCAAAGCCAGATTCAGCAGGGACAGAATAAGCCAACACTCGCTCGGTCTTAATATCGCGGCGGCCGTCGAGCGTCTTAAGCTGCTCGGTCAAACTCGGCTCCAGCTGCTCAATATTCTCGCGCTTATAAATTTGAATGGCCACCAGCCCTGCACGCACAGTGACCTCAAAGCCGTTATCACCAAGAGTAAGCAAATCGCCGCGGGCAACGCCTTTAACAAAGCCCGGGGAATGCAACATTTCCACCTGACCATCCTCTAGATAACGAACGGCGACTTTTTCCATCACCAGACTACCGTCTGGGCGCTGACCGGCAGGCAGCTCAATAATAGCGTGTTGTTTCATAGATAATTTACCGCCGAATGTTTACTATTCACAGATATAACAAAGATCAAATACCTATTCTAACAAATAACCACACGAAGGTATCGCCTCGATGCGCTCTTGGAAATATTTAACGCTGAGCATGGCACTTGCCAGCCTTATCGCCTGCACCGTCAACCCTGTCACTGGTGACCATGAGCTGAGCCTAACCTCAGCCGATGAAGAACTCAATATTGGGCGCAGCCAATACCTACCGACACAGCAGTCTCAAGGTGGCCAGTACTACCTCGACCCTGAATTGACTTTTTATGTCCAGCAGGTTGGCAACAAACTCGCCGCCGTCAGCGATCGCAGCAAGCTACCGTTCGAATTCGTCATCCTCAACAACTCTGTACCTAACGCCTGGGCCCTGCCCGGAGGAAAAATTGCGATCAACCGCGGGCTGCTGTTAGAACTCGATGACGAGGCGCAGCTGGCAGCAGTACTCAGTCACGAGATTGTACATGCCGCCGCCCGCCACAGCGCTCAGCAGATGGACCGGTCGATGGTTATCGGCATTGGTGTCGCCGCCGCCGGCATCGCACTCAGCGATCACGAACAGGCCAATATGATATTGGGCAGTGCCGCCCTCGGCGCCAATCTAGTCAACAGCAAGTATGGCCGCAGCGCCGAGTTAGAGTCAGACCACTACGGTATGATTTACATGTCGAAACTTGGCTATGACTTAAACGGTGCCATCGAATTACAAAAAACCTTTGTTCGCCTTTCTAGTGGCCAACAGAGCGACTTCATATCCGGCCTGTTTGCCAGCCACCCCCCCTCGCAGGAACGAGTCAGCGAAAACCTCAAAACAGCCGCCGATTTACCACCTGGCAATATTAGAAACCGCGAAATTTATCAGCGCCACATCGCCAAACTGAAACGTGATTTACCTGCCTACCAAGCTTACGACAAAGGCCTTGCCGCGCTGGCAAAAGGTAATAGCCAATCAGCCCTCAATTTCGCCAACACGGCGATAAAGAAACAGCCGGAGGAAAGCCTGTTTTATGAACTTCAGGGCATGGCCTATGAAAGTTCGAAAAACAAAAAATCGGCACTAAAATCATTTGATAAATCAATTTCTCTCAATAATCACTATTACAGCCACTACTTAAACCGTGGGTTGTTACGAAAATCCATGGGGGATAGCCATGGCGCCAATAGTGATTTAAAACGCAGCAATGAGTTGCTACCCACCGCCGCAGCCAACAACAATCTCGGCAAGCTAGCTCTCGCAGCAGGCAATAGTAACAGCGCACGAAACTACTTTAACAGCAGCGCCAACGCCGGCGGCGAATCCGGTGCAGAGGCCAAACGTTATCTGATGAAGATCGACTTAAAAACCAACCCAGACAGCTGGTTGCCCAGCGATGTACGCGCCAACCAACAGGGTGAACTTTTTGTTATCATTGGTAATCGCGGTAACGTCGCAGTAAAAAATATTCGAATCAATATTCAACAGTATAAAAACGGTAAGCTCACCAGTATCAAGAAAGTAACAGTCAACCTTAATCCTGGCCAACAAAAAAATATCGCTTTGAATAAAAAAATCACCAACATTAATCAGCTTGAAAACTATCGCAGCAACGTCATTAGCGCCGAGTTGAAATAAAATTCTAAAAACGGACTGATCATGAACAACAATCTACAGCCACCGACTTTTTGCGCAGTGGTTGGCAGTTTTACCGACGCCATCGGCAAGGTCAATGCATGGCTTGCCATTGCCCTTATGGTTATCGTCAGCAGCGTAGTCGTGTTGCGCTATGGTTTTAATATTGGCTCTGTGGCCCTGCAGGAAAGTGCCGCTTATCTGCACGCTACTTTTTTTATGCTCGGTGCGGCTTACACATTAAAAACTGACAATCATGTTCGTGTCGATATTTTTTATCGCCGCTATAGTCCGGTGAAAAAAGCTTGGGTTAATAGCATTGGCGGCCTCGTGCTACTACTTCCCATGTGCGGTTTTATTTTTTTCTCCAGCCTGGGCTTGGTCGGTGACTCTTGGCACATTAAAGAAGGCTCCGGCGACACCGGCGGCCTCGCCTTTGTTTACTTGTTAAAGGGGCTGATACCCGTGATGGCCGCCACCGTGTCACTGCAGGCCATTGCTGATATTACACAAAATATGAGCCTGCTCAGCCGCCACTATGGAGAGGCCTGCTGATGATTGAATTAATGCCGTTATTTTTATTCGCCTTTATCTGCGGTGTCTTATTGCTGGGCTATCCCGTTGCCTTCAGCCTTGGCGGTGCCTCACTGTTATTTGCCGCCATCGGTATTGCCGGCGGTATTTTTGATGCCAGTTTCTTGGCCGCCGTGCCCAATCGCATCTTTGGCACCATGAGCAACAACACGCTGATCGCCGTGCCACTGTTCATCTTAATGGGGGTGATGCTGCAGCGCTCCAAAATTGCCGAAGAGCTATTAACTGCTATGGCCGCTGGCCTGGGCAACAAACCCGGAGGGTTGGCAATCGCCGTTATTATTGTCGGTATGTTATTGGCAGCCAGTACCGGCATTGTCGGCGCCACAGTCGTCACCATGGGGCTGCTATCACTGCCGACTATGCTTAGCCGCGGCTATTCCGCCAGCTTTGCCACCGGCACCATTTGCGCCACCGGCACCCTCGGCCAGATTATCCCGCCCTCAATTGCGCTGGTGTTGCTCGGCGATATTTTATCTACCGGTTATCAACAGGCGCAGATCAACCTCGGTAATTACAGCCCCGATACGGTCTCCGTCGGCGATTTATTCGTCGGCGCTATTGTACCGGGCCTATTATTGGTGGTTTTCTATATTATTTACGTGGTGATTTTCTCCCAGCTGAAACCTGATCAGGCAGGCGGCACTATGACTGAGCAATCTGATACCGGCAACGAGGTGACCATATCGATGGCAACCGTAGTCGCTCCAATATTGCTAATCGTCGTCGTATTGGGCTCTATTTTGGCCGGCGCCGCCACGCCGACAGAGGCTGCCGGTATCGGGGCACTGGGCGCCAGCCTATTAGCCTTCTATAAGAAACAACTGGATATCATACGGTTACAGCAGGTTGCCGCCGAGACGCTGAAGATTACCAGCATGGTGTTCATGATTTTAATCGGCGCGGCTATTTTCTCATTAGTCTTCAGGGGCTACGGCGGCGACGAACTGATTACCGACTATTTCGCCAGCCTTGAGGGGGGTGTCTTCAGCGCCGTACTGATTGTTATGCTGGTGATATTCTTTCTCGGCTTTATTCTCGATTTTATCGAGATCACCTTTGTCGTGGTGCCGATTGTTGGCCCAATCTTGTTTGCCATGGGAGTCGACCCCATCTGGCTTGGTATTATGATCGCCCTCAACCTGCAGACCTCATTTCTAACGCCGCCCTTTGGTTTTGCACTGTTTTATTTACGCGGCGTTGCGCCAGAGCAAGTTGCGACCACGGATATTTATCGAGGCGTTGCGCCATTTATTGTGATACAACTACTGTTATTAGCACTCATAGCTTACTGGCCAGCGCTGGCCACTTGGTTACCCAGCGTTGTCTACGGATAAAAAAGGTTATAAAAATGAACAGCCACGACGAAAGCCCGACACCTGCCGGCGAGTTAGCCCTTCAAACAATGGCCATGCCAGCAGACACCAACGCCAGCGGCGATATCTTTGGCGGCTGGCTGGTTTCGCAAATGGATATGGCTTGTTCAGTGGTGGCCGCCAAGGTCGCCAAGGGGCGCATTGCCACTGTGTCTATCGAGAAGATGAGTTTTATGGTGCCAGTGAAAGTCGGTGCCGTCGTTACTTGCTACTGCACCGTCGCCTCTATTGGTAAAAGCTCGATGGAAATCAGTGTCGAGGTTTGGGCGTCCTACCCGTCCCGGGATGTGACCCATAAAGTGACCGAAGGTACCTTCATTTTCGTTGCCATCGATAATACCGGTCGCACTCGGGCGATTTAACCCACAGCAACAACGGGTGTTAGTGAGAGTCAGCCCTCACCAACACCCCGCGCAAACATCGCGGGTTCCCTACTGTTGCTCTCTGGCGTTGAGGTAGGCCTGCTCACTGATCTGGTGATAGTCTTTGACGCTGTCGGCAAACTGTTTAAACGAACGATAGACCTCTGCAGTCTGCGGGTCTTCGGCGATTAACTCGGCAAAAACCTCCGCCGATATCTCCCTTAAACTGGCAATCACGTCATCGGGCAATGGCTTGACGATAACACCATGCTGGTTGACCAATTCATTCAATGCCTGGTTATTCAGCGCCGTATACTGATCGAGCATGTCTTGATTTATTGCCCGTGTGGCGACAGTGACAATGTGCTGAAGGTCTTGCGGTAGCGCGTCGAAAGCCTGCTTATTGACCAACAACTCCAGTGTCGAACCTGGCTCATGCCAACCGGGGTAGTAGTAATATTTCGCCGTCTTATACAATCCAAAAGACAGATCGTTGTAGGGGCCAACCCATTCAGTGGCATCAATCACACCGGTTTGTAATGAGGTGAATATCTCGCCACCGGGTAAATTTACCGCAGTACCGCCGGCTCGGTTTAGAATTTCACCGCCCAGGCCTGGGATACGCATTTTTAGACCCTGCAGGTCTTCAATAGAATTAATCTCACGGTTAAACCAACCGGCCATTTGAACACCCGTATTACCCGCAGCCATTGGAATCAGGTTAAATGGTTGATAGATTTCCCGCCACAACTCCATGCCGCCACCATAGTGTAACCAGGCGTTCATTTCCTGCGCCGTCATACCAAATGGTACGGACGAGAAAAATTGCGCGGCAGGTATTTTTCCCTTCCAGTAATAGGCGGCACCGTGACCCATCTCAGCAGTGCCCTGGGAGACGGTATCAAAAACCTGTAATGCTGGCACCATTTCACCGGCGCCATAAACAGTAATCTGTAAACGACCATCGCTCGCCTGATCTATCCACTGCGCTAACAGTTCTGCCGAGGTGCCAAGTCCTGGGAAGTTCTTTGGCCAGGTTGTCACCATTTTCCAATGATAAACCTGCTCTGTCTGCTGCTCAGCCAAGACCTGTTTAGTACGCTGCTGCTGCATTGCAGCACTGCTGACATAGTATGCCACCATGGTGACAATAATGGCGATGAGGCCAAGGATAACTATCGGCATGGAACGGTTGATTGTATGGGTCTTCATATCGTTATCTTTTTCATGTTGACGTTTATTATTGTCGCTAAAACTCGTCCATAGGCCTTAGATTAGCGTATTGCATCACCAGCCACTTGCTGCCTTCATAATCAAAATTTACCTGTACACGGGCATTGCCACCACTGCCCTCGACTCCAGTCAACACACCCTCACCAAATTTTTGATGGAAAACACGCTGGCCGATTTTGAGCCCTAAATCATTGGCGGCTTCTTGGCTGGCATAGCCACTGGCAACAGTCGTTGGCCGGGTGATCTCGGTGCGTAAGCGTACTTCTTGAATCACCTCACTGGGGATTTCTTTGATGAAGTTCGACGGCCCGTTAAAACTCTCCTTGCCATGCAAGCGCCGACTCTCGGCATAACAGATATACAATTTTTCCATCGCCCTAGTTATGCCAACATAACAGAGCCGTCGTTCTTCGGCTAACCGACCGGGTTCATCAAACGACATTTTATGTGGGAATAGGTTTTTCTCGACGCCCACCATAAAGACTAACGGAAACTCTAAGCCTTTAGCCGAGTGTAACGTCATCAACTGAACGCTATCACTGTGCTCATCGGCTTGCTGTTCACCGGCATCAAGCGCGGCGTCATCGAGAAACTGGCGCAATGGGCTGGTCGGTTCCTCGTCATCGTAGTCGTATACCTTGGCAGCAGAGACCAGCTCAGAGAGGTTTTCTAATCGCGCCTGCGCTTTCTCTCCCTTCTCTTTCATATGATGGTCTTTTAGCCCACTCATTTCGATAACCTGCTCTGCCATCTCGGCCAGGGTTAAATCATCGGTGGCCTCATCCATTTGGTCGATCAAGTGCATAAAGCTAATCAAGGCATTACCGGCACGGGCGGTAAGCAGCTTATGCTGAATCACCTGCTGCATTGCCTCCCACATCGAACAACCATGATCTCGGGCAAAGTCACGGACGATATCAACCGTCTTGCCGCCTATACCGCGAGTTGGCACATTGATGACACGCTCCAGCGCCGTGTCATCATTTCGACCAATGATCAAACGCAGATAGGCTAAGGCGTTTTTAATTTCGAGACGATCGTAGAATCGCTGACCGCCGTAGATGCGATAGGGCACGCCGTTACGGATCAGCGCCTCTTCTAACACCCTTGATTGCGCATTTGATCGATAGAGAATGGCACAGCTGTCACGTCGATGACCGTTATCAACCCACTGCTGAATACGCTCTACCACGAAGTGAGCCTCGTCCTGCTCATTAAAGGCGGTGTACAAAGACAGGGGTTCACCGGGACCGCTGTCAGTCCTCAATTCCTTGCCAAGCCTATCGGTATTGTTCTCAATCACAGCATTGGCTGCCGTCAGAATCGAGCCGGTAGAACGGTAGTTCTGCTCAAGCTTGGTACGACGAACATTGCTAAACTCTTGTTCAAATTGTTGTATATTTTCGATCTTGGCACCGCGCCAGCCATATATCGACTGGTCATCATCGCCGACAGCTGTAACCGCCCCGGTCTCTCCGGCCAGCAACCGCAGCCAGGCATATTGAATCGTGTTGGTATCCTGAAACTCATCGACTAACAGGTATTGGAATCGTTGACGGTAGTGTTCTAACAGATGTTGGTTGTCGCGCAGTAATTCATGGGCGCGCAGAAGTAATTCGCCAAAATCCACAAACCCACCCCGTAAACAAGCCTCTTCATAAGCGCTGTAAACGGTTAATTGTGCTTGCGTATGGGGATCATAAGCCTCGATGTGGGCAGCCCGTAAACCCTCATCTTTTTGAGCGCTGATCCACCATTGAATATCCTTGGCCGGAAAGCGTTCATCGTCGATGTTCAACTGCTTGACCAATTTTTTAATCAACCGCAGCTGATCATCGGAATCGAGGATTTGAAAGCTCTCAGGTAGCTTGGCATCTTTAAAGTGCGCCTTTAAAAGGCGGTGGGCCAAACCGTGAAAAGTACCAACCCACATACCCCTGGCCGGAAAGCCTAAGACCTCTTCAATGCGCTCTCGCATCTCACGCGCAGCCTTATTGGTAAAGGTGACCGCCATAATACCGTGTGGGGTAATATCGGTATTTTGTAATAGCCAGGCAATACGATGCACCAACACTCTTGTCTTACCACTGCCGGCACCGGCCAGAATTAATTGATTCCCAGGGGTGGCAGCCACAGCTTCACGCTGTGCTTCATTCAATGAGGCGAGTAAGTCTGTCATAGGGCAGTTTGGTCTACTGGTTAAAGTTGAGGTGATTATACAGGCAAAGCACGATTATTTAATCACAGCTTTGCTGTATGTATATACAGATATTTGCATTCTCGGCAATGTTTTTCCGGTTATCGTTACCACTTCCTATCTTCTTAGAACTTTTCCGTTTAGATTCTAACTAAGAAACATTCCTTAAAAAAACTTCTCGACACTGAAAAAGCTGCTTTATGATGCAATTTATATCCGCCCCCGGGCTGGTCTCCGACCTCACTTTTATTCTCTTGGCGCTGTGCCTTTTCATGGTGCTGTTCACCATTGGCCGCTGCATACTTTTATTCTGGAACCGTGGCTGTGCTGCCGATGTTCCTCGCAGCGCCATTATCGCCGGTTTTCGCAACGGCTTACGCTTCGATTTACAGATTGCCTCGGTACTAATGCTGCCGCTGTGGTTTGGCCTGCTGCTTCCCAACGGACTGAGTTTTCGCGGTATCTGGCTGGGCTATTTGCTGGTCACTCTGTTGATCGCCAGCCTCTTGCTTTTGGTTGAGGCGGAGTTTTATCGCGAGTTCCAGGCACGACTGAACAGCATTGTTATTCAGTACCTCAGCGAGGATACCAAGACTGTTATCAGCATGGTATTAGCAGGCGGCCCAGTCTTGGCCTTTACCGTCGCGACATTGGTCATTGGCCTGCAAGAATACATTGCTGTTAATGAGATCAATATGATTACCATGCATAATTACAGCCATGCCACCGACAGCCTAATGGTGAATTATGCCTGGCGAATACCGCTGGCCTTTGCTGCCCTCTGCCTGCTGGTACTCGGCGCCCGTGGCACCCTGCGTCAGGGCGCACCCCTGCGCTGGGGTGACGCTTTTACCACCGACTATCTATTCGCCAACCACCTTGGCATCAACGGCATTATGACCCTGTTCAAGGCCTGGCAGGGCTGGGGGAAAAACGATGCCGCCAAGGATTGGATGCGCTTCAGTGACCGGGATAAAGCCCTCGATATTACCCGCCAGCTTGTGCTTCAACCCGCAGACCAGTTACTCGCCCCGAACAATTCGCCACTGCTGCGCAAAACAACACCGCAGGGGCCAAAGCTCGACGGCGTCGATAATATTGTCTTCATTCTCATGGAGAGTTTCACCTCACGCTTTGTCGGCGCCCAAGGGGCCCCGGGCAACATTACCCCCTATTTCGATAAGCTGGCTGAGGATGGCTGCCTATGCCGCCATATGTTCTCCGTCGGCACCCACACCCATCAAGGTATGTTTGGCACCTTCTCCAGCTTTCCCAATCTGCCTGACACCGAGTATTTGATGCAGCAACCCGCAGGTTCCGGCATGTTTTCTGGCCTGCCCGCAATCATGACCGGCATGGGATATGACAACAGCGTCTTTGTCTATAACGGCGACTTTGCCTGGGACAACCAGCAGGGCTTCTTCGGCGCCCAGGGTATGAACCGATTTATTGGACGCGATGATTACGTCAACCCAGTCTTTCAAGACAAGACATGGGGCGTCTGCGATGAAGACATGTTCAACCGCTCCGTAGAAGAGCTCGATCTGCTGCACGACCAGGGCAAGCCTTTTTATGGCTTATTGCAAACACTGTCCAACCACCTGCCTTATGCCCTGCCAGAGCAACTGCCGGTCGATGATGTCACCGAATTTGGCGGCCTCAATAAACACCTGACGGCCATGCGTTATTCCGACTGGGCGCTGGGTAAATTCTTTGAGCAGGCCAAGACCAAACCTTGGTATAACAACACCTTGTTTGTGGTGCTGGCCGATCATGGCTTTGGCGTTCCGGGTCAGGTCTCCTCCATCAATCTGCAGAGTTTTCATGTGCCTGCGTTGTTTATCGCACCGGGTATTCAGAACAAGGTAGGCAAAGTCTTTGACAAGACCTGCTCACAGCTCGATATGGCCAATACTGCCGTCAGCTTACTGGGCAAACCCTTTGTGCAGGCTGGCTGGGGGCGTAATGTCTTTGATCTGGCCGATGATGACCCTGGCTATGCGATGATGAAGCCCTCCGGCAGCGACAAAACTGTTGCCATGGTCAGAGGCAATGAAATCGTCGTCAAAGGCGCCGACATCACCCCAGAGTGCTACCGCATTGACCTAGGCTTCCCCCCTGGAGATGAACTACTCAGCAAGGATGCGACGGGCGACCCGCGCTACCAACAGCTGGGATCCTTCTTGCAAACCGCTATTCTCTGCCTTAACGAACGGAAGACGGGCCACGATATGGAAGCTTAACCCCGGCGTGCTCGCGGCCAAACGCCAGCCCGTCCGCGAGCAACACCACATTAACCGCCATTACGCCAAAACCTGCGAAAAAAAACATATTAAATAGAATAAATTAAATTATTAATATAAAACTTTAAATTGACTATTATTAGATATCAAAAAAAATATTATTTTATAAAAAATATATTATAAAAACCAAAGAATTATAGATTTTATTCAAAAAATAATAGACATAAATTGCTTTACGATTAAAATATTTAACAAACAAAAAATACAATAAACTATTTTTTTAATAAAAAATCAATTAATCCAATCAACAAAAAACCAAAATAAAAACAAAAATAAAAAATTTATAAAAACAAAAATCCGTAAAAAACGATCAAAAAACAAGCAAATAAACACCATAAACACCCCGGTGTGCAAAAAATATACATAGCTAATGATTTCATATGGTTAGCTATTTTCTTGGCAAAACTGTGTTTCACCTTGGATGCTGATACAATAGGCTGCATCAGCAGATTGATGCCGATCACTCGATTACAAATACTGGGAAGCCGTTGTGAGATCTACCAACCTACTGCACGCCATCGATAGTAATATGGAGAATATGCGCCGATCTGAGCGTAAAGTCGCCGAGTACGTGCTCAGTAAGCCGCAGGACATTATTCATATGCGGATCGTAGACCTCGCCCAGGAAGCCCATGTCAGCGAACCAACTGTGGTACGCTTCTGCCGGGCCATTGGCTGTGATGGTTTTCAGAATTTCAAGCTGGCACTGGCCCAGCAACTGGCATCGGCCCCCAGCTTTGTCGAATACACCGTCGAGGAATACGATTCGATCAAGACCTACTCGGCCAAGGTTATCGATGCCACCATCGAAACTCTGACCCGGGTCAGAGATGCCATCGACCCACAGGCGCTGGATCAAGCGATTACCGCACTGAGCAAGGCCAACCGAGTCGACTTTTATGGCTTTGGCGGCTCGTCCTCAGTCGCCCAAGATGCCCAGCATAAGTTTTTCCGCCTGCAATTGGTTTCAGCCGCCTACTCCGATGCACATATTCAGACCATGTCAGCACTCAGCCTGGGCGAAAAAGATGTGGTGGTGGCAATATCACAGACTGGCCGAACTCAGGCCTTGATCGATTCAATTGCCCTGGCGCAGCAGGCTGGCGCCACGGTGATTTCACTGTCACCCAGCGGCACACCTGTATCGAGCAAATCCGACATTCCTATCTTTATCGATGTCGATGAGGACACCGAGATCTTCACCCCGATATCATCGCGGATTGCCCATCTATCGATAATCGACATCCTCGCCGTTGGCGTTGCCAAGTCACGTGGCGCGGAACTAACCGACCATTTGAAAAAGATTAAATCGGGGCTGCAGCCACTGCGCATCCAGCCTAAACACCAGCGCTGACAAGGTCTGACGCCAACAACCACTGCGCCGACAAGACAATCTTGACGACTGTAAATATCAACACCGATTTGATGTTAACTATGCTAATATCGCATACAAATATGTCATCATCCTATTCACCAGTATCGAGTATCAACATGACTTACGCCAAAATCACCGGCTGGGGTAAATGTGTACCGCCAACCGTTTTAACCAACGCTGAAATTTCCAACTTTGTCGAGACCACTGATGAGTGGATTGTTTCTCGCACCGGCATTGAAGAGAGACGAGTAACCCATGTGCAACTCTCTGAACTGGCCACCCTAGCCGCTAAGCGAGCCATTGCCGCCGCAGGTTTACAGGGTAGCGATATCGATTTAGTGATTCTCTGTACTGCCAGTGGCGACAGTCTCATCCCCAATACGGCCTCCGCAGTTCAGCGTAACATTGGTGCCCATCAAGCCGCAGCCTTCGACTCAAACGCTGCCTGTACCGGCTTTCTCTATGGCATTCAGATGGCGACAGCACTGATTCAAAACGGCAGCAACCAACGCGCTGTTGTTATTGGCGCCGACCGGCTCAACTATTTCATCAACTGGGCAGACCGTGCCAGTGCCGTGCTGTTTGGCGATGGCGCCGGCGCTGTAGTCTTAGAAGCCAGCACCGAAAAATCAGGCATGATTGCCTCCAAGCTCGGCTGCGACACCGAGAAGCGTGACATTCTCGAGGTTCAAGGGCCCGGCACCTATGTCGACCGCTTCCACACCAGTGCTTGCTATAACGTTGCCTTCGAAGGCCCAGAGATTTTCAAACGCGCCATTAACGGCATGAACGGTGCCTGCACCTCGGCGCTGGAAAGCGCCGGTCTCAGCGGTGATGATATCGATGTCATTGTGCCCCACCAGGCCAATCTCCGTATTATTCAGACCCTGGCCAAGAAGATGGGTGTCAGCATGGATAAGGTGATGGTCAATATCGAAAAATACGGTAACACCTCCGCCGCCAGCGTCGCCATTGCCCTCTGCGAGGCCGTGGAACAGGGCCGTGTTCAGCCCGGTAGTAACATCTTGACCGCGGCCTTTGGCGCCGGTCTGACCTATGCCGGCATGGTTATTAAGTGGGGCGACCGTGTCACTCCAATCAACACCATCGATGACGAGCTACCCCCCTGCGATAAGACCGCCACCGAACTGATTCAAACCGCCATCGACGGCTGCTTAAAGGCAACCGCTGAAGGCACGGTTAACTTCGCCCGCTCGCCCAAGGCTTAGCCTGTCGTAGTGCCCCGACAGTAATCTTCTTTACTGTCGGCATATAATCTCTATGTGCGCTCGCTACTGCAATCAACCCCTTATACTCTCGACCCAATACACCTTAAGCCCTGGTTGCAGTCATGCCCATTACCGCTAACGCCACCCCCATCGCCGACAGCGTGATGGAGACCGCGTCAAACCAACGATTGTTCTTCACCTATGTCACCCCTGCCGTCGCCGCCATGGTAGTCAACGGTATCTATGCCGTTGTCGATGGCATTCTGATTGGCCACGCCATTGGTGCAGAAGGTCTCGCCGCCGTCAGTCTGGCTTGGCCACTGTTTGGCTTTCTAATCGGCGTCGGCATGATGATCGGTATGGGAGCTGGCACGCTGATCGGCCTGCGCCGGGGTGCCAACAACCCCGCCGCCGCCGGTCAGGCGATCGGTAACGTCTTCGGCCTACTGCTGCTGGCCTCACTGATACTCGGGCCGGTGGTGTTCTTTGCCAGCCCCTATCTGATCGCCCTGATGGGCGCCGCCGACGCCACTCTGCAGAATGGCATCGACTATATGAATGTGTTTTCGATATCATCAATCGTGTTGCTGGCCAACGGCGCGCTGCCGCTGATACTGCGCAACGGTGACAAACCCTCAATCACCACCTGGATTATGGTGCTCGGCGCAGTGATCAACCTGGTGGTCGGCTTCTACCTGATTGTGCTACTCGATATGGGCCTGAGCGGTGCCGCTCTGGCCACGATTATTGCCCAGGGCACGGTCTGCCTACTGTGTCTGTATTATATTACCCGCCCCGACTGGCCAATCCCCTTTACCAGCGCCGACCTCAGCCCTGACGCCGAGACTTGCAAAACCATTTTATCTGCCGGCATGCCCAGTCTGATGATGTTTGGCTACTTCATCTTCTTCATGATTGTGCACAACGCTCTGTTTATGCATCACGGCGGCGTCGTTGCGGTGGCGGCGTTCTCTATTGTGTCGTACTTTTTTGCCTTTTACGGCTATCTGGCCGAAGGCATTGCCACCGGCATTCAGCCCATCATCAGTTACCACCAGGGCAGCGGCCAGCAGCACCGGGTGATTGCCACCATCAAGATGGCCATGGCCATCGCCTTGGGCACCGGCATTGTCATTGTCATCATCACTAATTTGATGCCTTACGGTATTACCCATATATTTAACAACGACGATCAGGCTCTCATCGAGGAGACCGTCAACGGGCTACGACTGCATTTGATACTGATGTTTTTAGACGGCTTGATTTTTATCTGTGGCGTGTACTTTCAGGCCATCCACAAGACCAAGATTGCCATGTGGGTTAACGGCGGCAATATCGCCGTACAAATCCCAGTCTTGATGGTACTGCCCTTACTGTGGGGGTTGGATGGTATCTGGCTGGCACTGCCGCTATCCAACCTGATTATTGCCATACCGGTCGCGTGGCTACTGTGGCGGGATCTACAGCAACGCAGCCACCAGATCTCATCCATACACTAGTCTCGGAAGTGAACCACCTGCTCCAGCGGGGCGCGCTCAACACGGCAGCCATTGGCCGGGTGGTCGGGGTCCTCATAGCCAAAGGCGATACCGAAAAGCAGCTTGTACTGCTCCGGCACATCCAACTCTGCCCTGACCTTGTCGGCATGAAAACTGAGGGCTGTCATCGGACAGGAGCCAACGCCATTAGCCTGCATGGACAGCATCAGGCTCTGCGCATACATGCCTAGATCTGCCGCCTCACGAATGCCGAAATCTTGATGCAAATATAGAAAGGCCACGTGGGGGGCATCGAAGAAGGCAAAGTTACGCATAAATGCCTCACCCCGTTTTGCCTTGTCTTCACGGGTAATACCCATGGCATGATACAGCTGAGCAGCAGCCTCGTGCTGGCGCAGTTTGTACTCATCGCGATAGACGCCGTCGAAGGGGAAGTCCATATCCATCTCGCCTTGCATCATCGCGGTCGACAGCTGATGACGCAGGTTATTGGTTCTCTCGCCACTGGCAACAAAGACCTGCCAGGGCTGGGTATTGCAGTTCGATGGCGACTGCTGAGCGGTGGTGAAAATAGCCGTTAACAGCTTATTATCCACAGCCTGTTGCTGAAACCCTCTGACGGAATGACGACTCTTGATAATGTCATTAAAAACATTGGCTTGTTGTTGACTCATACCACTTATCCACTGCTGTTTATTGTTGAACAAATTTGCTTAAAGATCGACTCAGGGACGGCATACAACGGCTTTTACATAGCGTTCAAGCTCGTTGAGCCGCTCCACCAATGGGTAATCATCTGTATGTATCCAGTTGATAATAATTGAGTTAATGCTACCTACTGTGATTTCAGCAAGAAAGTCGATGGCAAAGTCGGTATTGATATCGCCCAGCACCAAACCCTGTTGATAAAGCTCTAGAATGACGCTGTTCTGGGCCATAATTTGACTGCCACCTGAGCTGGCGTTTTCAGATAATTGAAACATCGAATGGAGGATTAAAGTCCGCTCCAGCTCGCGATATTCCACTAACTTGGTCCGCATATGGGAAAAGAAATAACCCAGGCGTTCGGCGGTTGTGGCAAAAGTGGCTATTGCCTCATCCATTGTTTGCCGAGGCTCATCGGTCAGCACCGACTGGCTTAAGAAATGAATCAGCTGCTGCTTGCTTTGAAAATAATTATAAAATGTTTTACGCGCCACATCGGCCTGCTCACAGATCTCTTCGACGGTAATATCGTCACAGCCGCTGCGGGCAAATAATGCCGCCGCAGCCTCGGTAATCTTCGCCTGTACCTCGAGTTTTCTGCGCTCACGGCGCGTTGGTTCTACTTCAGCTAGCGTCGACACAGAGGCTCCTTAATTAATCGCTGGTATACCGCCCCCAACAGGGCGGTATATATTAACCCATTACAGGGTGTTGGGTGGCACTGGCGTGACACGATTAAGAATATTCTGCGCGCGCTCGGCAATCGCCGCCGCGGTTTTCTCGCTGAATTCGACAATCCAGAACTTCTCATCACGGAGGCCTTGCAGGGCGTTATCTGCCACGTGGTCAGGGTGCGTGGTCTGCAATTCCATGCCGTACTCCTTCATGATTTTCTTCATGTCCTCGACGCTGTGAATGCCCGAGTCAATCTTGTTCACATCGACGGGGAGATCTTCAGGACGAACACGATCGGAGTCGAAGATACCGGTATCGACCACGTGCGGGCCGGGGAACAAGGCATTGACCTTAACCTTCGATTCCTGAGCCTGCAGTTGAAAGTGCAAGGTCTCGGTAATGGCCATGACCGCCGCCTTGGTGGCGGTGTATATGGGCTGATCAGGCAGCATAATCATGGCGCCATTGCCAGAGCCGGTAATGATAAAATGGGCCTCTTGATCCTGGGCAATCAGCCTAGGGATAAAGGCGTTAATACTGTTGATTACCCCCCAGGTGTTAACATTAAAGCCCCAGTTCCAATCGTTTTTGTTGTATTCCCACATATTGCCACCCTCGCCAGAGCTGATACCGGCGTTGGCAAACATCAGATGAATAGCGCCAAAGCGGGCTATTGCAGCATCGGCCAATGCCTCTAAGGACTCTTGGCTGGTGACATCGGCACGGACGGCAATCGACTCAATACCGGCGTCGGCAAGCTCGACAATTGTCTTATCCAAGGCGGACTGATCGATATCGGCAATAACGACCTTGGCACCCTCGGCCCCCAATTTAAACGCAATAGAGCGGCCAACACCGCTGGCGCCGCCGGTAATCACAGCCACCTTGTTATTGAAATCTTGCATAAACTCTTTCCTTATTAACGCTGGTCGGGACACGGAACGGGCACCGAGTGTTTTTATTATTTTTTGGTAATAACCCCAAAATCATTAGGGTAAATCAGTTTATCTCGCCCTCCGGATGTTGACGAGAAGGTAGACTTGTATTTATATTTACACATCTGTTACCTTTTTTACATCGTTTATCAAAACTTGGCAAGCCAGAGCGGCCACCAACATCAAAACGCTGTATATCGACTAACTGACAATAACAATAAATAGTAATAACAATTTGCAGACTCGGAGAGAGAAATGACTCAACCACGCTATAAGTTCCCGGTTCCCTATGGTTGGTATGGTATTGGCTTCACCGGCGATCTCGCCATCGGTGATGTTAAGCCGTTAAAATACTTTGGTCAGGATATCGTGCTTTACCGCGGTGAAGACGGTGTCGCTCGGGTCAGCGAGGCTTTCTGCCCTCACTTAGGCGCCCACCTGGGTCACGGCGGCGAAGTCGTTGGCGATAATATTCGTTGCCCTTTTCACCACTGGCAGTTTGATGGCGAAGGCAAGATCGACTCGATTCCCTACGCCAAGAACATTCCCCCCAAGGCCGCCGGTAAGAAGTGCCTGTTCCAATACCCTGTGGTTGAGGCCAATAGAGTTATTTGGGCCTGGTACCATCCCGATCGCGTCGAGCCATTGTTTGATGTGGTGAAGCATCCCGAACTGGAAGAGCAGGGCGACGACTGGACCGAGTTTAAAACTTATAACTGGACGATTAACACGACAGTGCAGGAAACGGCTGAGAACGCTGCCGATTTAGCCCACTTCCTCTATGTTCATAATTCAGACACCATGCCCGAGGGCGAGGTAGTGTATGACGGCGCCCAGCGCGCCGCGCGCTTCGAAATGATGACGCCGGCAATGAATGCCGATGGCAGCATGAGCGAAACCGAGTTCACTCCCAGCGTGTTGGAAACGGCCAACAATGGCCCGGGCCAGACCTGGCAGACCTTCAGCGGTATTTTCTACACCATGATGGTCGGGTTGATCACACCGATCGACAGCCAAACCATGAGCATGACCTTCGCCTTTACTCAGCGTAAGGAACAATCTGAGATGCAACAGGTAATGGCCGACGGCATGAACGAGCAGATTGCCAGCGGCGTGGAGGATGACATCCCAATCTGGGAACACAAAATCTACCAAGAAGACCCCATCCTGTGTGACGGTGATGGTCCCATCGCCCAGTATCGCAAGTGGTTTAAACGCTTCTATACCGACGGCGACAAAGAGAAAATCATCTCCGCCGCCTAATCGAGCAACAGGCCGCTGCGTTATCGACAGCGGCTTTTTGCTCTCACGCAGACAATAATAACAACGGAATACCCATGAGTGATCAACGTTACAGCTTTCCCGTGCCCTTCGGTTGGTACGGTGTCGGATTTACCGACGACCTCGCCATCGGCGATGTTAAGCCATTAAAATACTTCGGCCAGGATATTGTGCTGTATCGCGGCGATGATGGCGTCGCCCACGTCAGCGAGGCCTTCTGCCCTCACCTCGGTGCCCACTTAGGCCACGGCGGCGAAGTCGTTGGCGATAATATTCGCTGCCCCTTCCACCACTGGCAGTTCGATGGCGATGGCAAGGTCGACTCGATTCCCTACGCTAAAAATATTCCCCCCAAGGCCGCAGGCCAGCAGTGCTTATTTCAATACCCAGTGATCGAGGCCAACCGCGTTATCTGGGTCTGGTATCATCCGGATCGTGTCGAGCCACTGTTTGACGTTGCCAGACTCCCCGAGCTGGAAGCACACGGCGAAGACTGGAGCGAGTTCAAGCGCTTCAACTGGACAATTAACACCACAGTACAAGAAACCGCCGAAAACGCCGCCGATACCGCCCACTTCATCTATGTGCATAACTCCGATGAAATGCCCCAGGGTGAGGTCACTCTCGACGGTCATCGCCGCTCAGCCCGCTTCGATATGCGGACCCAGGTAGTGGATGAACAGGGCAATGTTAACCGCGACGAATATATCGATTCGGTGCTCGAAACCTCCAACTGCGGCCCCGGTCAAACCTGGCAGACTTTTAACGGCCTGTTCTATACGCTGATGGTAGGCCTGATCACACCGATCGACAGCCAGACCATGAGCATGACCTTCGCCTTTACTCAGCGCAAAGGGCAACGGGACGATCAAATCATGATGGCCGATGGCCTGATGGATAAGATTGCCAGCGATGTGGAAGACGATATCCCGATCTGGGAGCACAAGATTTATCAGGCCGACCCGATCCTCTGTGATGGTGACGGCCCGATTGCTCAATACCGAAAATGGTTTAAGCAATTTTATGCTGACAGCGATAAAATAAAAATCGTCGCCGGCTAGTGTTCACCGTCAATATAAACCGGTTCGCCATTGGCCGACCGGTTTTTTATGTCCCCAGTTTTATCCCCAGCGGCTTAATCACTGCCTAAACAGGCCGCCTCCCAGCCGATCAGCGCCGCCTTGCGCTCGCCGCCCCAGCGATAGCTACCACTCACACCGCTCTGTTGTATTACTCGATGACAGGGGATTAACAGCGCCACCGGGTTGGCACCTATCGCCGTGCCGACGGCGCGTGCAGCGCTGGAGCGATTGATTTCATTGGCAATGCTGCCATAACTGGTCAATTGACCAAGGGGGATTTTGAGCAACGCCTGCCATACCTTGAGCTGGAACGGCGTGCCGCTAAGATGCAGCTTTAACGGCTGCTGACCGGGCTGGGATAACTGACTGATGGCCGCCACCGCTTGCTGCTGCAAAGCCGTCTGACGCGCCTCCAGTCGCGCTGTCGGGTAACGCTGACGCAGTTTATCCACAGCTTGAGAATCCTCCTCAATGGCCTCGTCGACAAAGGCCAAGTAGCATACACCCTTGCTGGTCGAAGCCACCAAGACCCGACCAAAGCCGGTTGCAACAAAATCATAATCGATGGCTAGGTCGAGGCCGCCGCGCTTGAATTCGCCGGGCGTCATGGCCTCGATACTGACAAACAAATCGTGCAATCTGCCGGTGCCGGAGAGGCCGGTCTGATAGGCTGTCTCGAAGAGGCTGTGCTGTTCGGCCAATAAACCCTTGGCATATTCAACGCTGAGATACTGTAAATATTTCTTCGGGCTCACGCCGGCCCAGTCGCTGAACAAACGCTGAAAGTGAAACGGGCTCAGATGCACCACCTCGGCCAGCTGTTCGAGGCTGGGCTGCTCAATCACATGTTGCTGTAAATAACTGATGGCAGCAGCCACCCGTTGGTAGTTACGATGTTGCGGGTTCATGGGGCAAGGATCTTAATAAAAGAATACCCAGTGTAAGCCGAACGCCGACAGAGGGCGACCCGAAACTTGCGGCCTGATGTTATCGGGGGGGGGGTCGATAGCAGCCTGCGGTTCGGCAAGTATGATTAGTGGATATGTTTTAAATACGACCGTTTCGATTGGATCTTGTCGCCGACAAAGGTGAAGAGGTCACAGCCATCAACATCGATGCTCGAGCCATCCTTGGCCGTGCCGGTCAGCGTCCACTCAGAACAACCCTTGTCGCCATCGACCAGATGATTTTCACGGGTAAAGCAGACATCACGGATATCGGTCCACACCTCGACAAACCGTGCCCGCACCTGTTCCCGCCCCACGTAGCGGGTGCCGAAACGGTCGTGGCCACCGCCGGTCTCAAACACGCAATCATCGGTCATAAACGCCATAATGGCGTCGATATCATGGTTGCTCCAAGCGCTGCTGTATTGCTGTAAGTCATCCTGGGTCATCGTCATCTCCTCACCAGCTGGTGGCTAAAAGATAGGTCAAGCGGGGCCAACTCTCCAATACTGGCCCACACTCTCTGCCCCTTGAGCGGTCGACTTACTCGCCGATAAAGACGGCTTTTTCTTTCTTGAAAAAGGCCGCTACGGCATTTTTACTGTCGGTGCTATCCATGCAGGTGGTTTGGAGGCGAGACTCGGCGTGAAAAATCGTCTCAAAATCACTGTCGTGCACAGAGCGCATAATCTGTTTGCCAAACTTTTGCGCCAACGGAGCGCCTTGCGCCAAGGATTGCGCAAAGTGGGTTGTTTCGGCCACAAGGTTTTCCGCGGCGCAATGTTTGTTGGCGAGGCCATAATGAACACATTGCTCGGCGCTTAAACGCCCTGACTCGGCGAACAGCTGAATCGCCCGCTTATACCCCATGGCATTGACCAAATGAAAACTCATGCCGCCATCGGGGACTAAGCTCAGGCCGGCAAAGGCCAGGAACAAGTAGGCGTCATCCGCCATCACCGCAAGGTCGCAGGTCATTGCCAAAGCGGCGCCGACACCGGCACAAACACCGTGTATCGAGGCGATAAAGAGTTTGTCTGATTGATGGATGGCCATTAATACCGGCTTGTACTCTTCCAGCAACTGGGCCTCTATATTGTCATAGCCCGCCAGCCCCTCAGACAAATCCGTGCCCGAGCAAAAGCCTCTGCCCTGAGCGCTCAGGACGACGACGCGAACCTCGTCATCGGCCTCGCAGGCGTCAATCGCCTGCTTCAATTCTTGGCGCATACGCTGGCTGATGGCATTGAGTGTCTTGGGTTGATTTAAGCTAATGGTGGCGACGCGCTGCTCAACCGTATAGCGAATGGTTTCAAAGTTATGCATGGTTAGTTTCTCCGCTTAGTCGCGAGTATTAGGTGAGTACGCCGTTGTCTGCCAGCTGTTTGATTGATGCCGAATCAAGCCCCCACTGCGATAAAACCTCTGCAGTATCAGCGCCTTCGGCAGAGGGTGCCGAGGGTGTATCGGGTTGGCTGCGGCTGAATCGCGGGCTCGGCGCCGGTTGCGCCTCGCCATTGATTTCGATGTAGGTTCCACGGGCTTGGTTATGGGGGTGATCAACCGCCTCTTGATAATCCAGGATGCCAGCCACGCAGGCGTCGCTGCCTTCAAACAGAGCAACCCAATGATCTCGTGTCTGTGCGCTAAAGGCCTCGCTCAGCGCATGGGTCAATTCATGCCAACAGCCTTTATCGTGTTGCTGTTCAATGTAACGCTCGGGCAATTGTAGAGTGGTGATCAGTTCGGCAAAGAACTTGGGCTCTAGCGCCCCAACCGATACATGTTTGCCGTCGGCAGTTTGGTAGGCACGGTAAAAAGGGGTGCCGCCATCGAGTAGGTTATTTTCTCGCCCGGTGTTCCAGCTGCCGGCCTGCGTCATGGTATAAAACATGCTCATCAAATGCGCTGAGCCGTCTGTTATCGCCGCATCAATCACCTGACCTTTGCCAGACTGACGCACCTCCAGGAGTGCCGACAGAATACCGACCACCAAAAACATGCTACCACCGGCGAAGTCGCCCACCAGGTTGAGCGGCATAATAGGCTGTGCCTTGGTGCCAATCGCCGCCGCGGCGCCAGTCAGTGAAATATAATTACAGTCGTGGCCGGCTGCGTGTGCCAGTGGACCGTCCTGTCCCCAACCCGTCATCCGGCCGTAAATAATTTTAGGGTTGCGCTCTAGGCAGGTATCAGGGCCAAAACCAATACGTTCAGCGACACCGGGACGATTGCCCTCAAAGATCACATCGGCACTCTCTACCAGGGTCAATAAGGTTGCCAACCCCTGTGGATGGCGGAGATCCAAGGCAATGCTTTTTTTACCCCGGGAGCTGACATCTTTGGCAGACGGTGGCGCGATGGAATTAGGCTTTGATGCCCGCTCAACCACGATCACCTCAGCACCGAGGTCAGCCAACAGTTGCCCAGCATAGGGCCCAGGGCCAATACCTTTGATTTCTATAACCTTAATGCCTGCTAATGGTCCCATTTTTCGTCTCTGTTTTTAGGTCAATATTGGCGACACAGCCCCGTTTTTTCAGCGCTGTCATCAGGCCGGCATGTCGACACGCCGGCCCCAGTTACGCTATCGCGGCTGCATCCGAATACCGGCATCCATACGAATACATTCGGCATTGGTGTAATCACTTTCAACGATAAATTGCGATAAGTGGGCAATTTCATCAGGGCGAGCGAGACGCTGAGGGAAGAGCGGGCTTTTCGACAGGCTTTCGAAGGCGTCCTCTGGCAGCGATTCAAACAGCGGTGTGTGTACCAGTCCTGGCACAATGGTGTTGACCCGAATGCCGTACTGCGCCAAATCGCGGGCAATGGGCAGCGTCATACCGACAATACCGCCTTTAGAGGCGCTGTAGGCAGCCTGCCCCATCTGGCCTTCATAGGCGGCTATTGAGGCGGTATTAATGATCACACCTCGGCTGCCACAGTCGGTGACGGGCTGCTGAGTCGACATTTGCTGTGCCACTAATCGCAACACGTTAAACGTGCCGATCAGGTTGACGTTGATCACTTTGTTGAAAATATCCAACGGAAAGGCACCGTCTCTGCCCAGGGTCTTTTTAGCATCGCCAATACCGGCAAAGTTATTACAGATATGGATCTCGCCGAAGGCCGTCACTGTCGCATCGATGGCACTGGCCACTGACTGCTCATCGGTAACGTTGACGTTTTGATAGATGACGGTCGCACCGAGCTCTGCGGCCAATTGAGCACCGCGCTGATCGTTCATATCGAAGATCGCCACGTTGGCACCCTTTGCGGCATACAGGCGAACAGTTGCCTCGCCCAGCCCTGATGCGCCACCGGTGACGACGGCAGTTTTACCTTGAATATCCATGTACAAACCTCATTGTTTTATTATTTAAATTAAGGGAATGGCAGTGTTATTAGTTAACCACCAAAACTGGCTAGTTTTTCTGCAAAGACGGCCTTCGCTTCTGCGACCATACGATTGAGTAATTCATCGCAGCTGGGAATATCATCAATAACGCCCATCACCATGCCGACGGTCCAGATGCCGCCCTCGATGTCGCCGCCCTCGATACATTGCTCGCGGCCGCGGACACCGGCAACCAATGGCTGCAGATCGCTAAAATCAGTATCGCCGGGGCGAGCCTCAATACTCACGACTTCCTCAGCAACTGAGTTTTTAAAGACTCGGGCGGTATTCTTAAGGGTCCGAAACATCAGCGTTGTCTGCGTTTCGTCAGCATCGACCATGGCCTGTTTCATGTTCTGGTGTACCGGGGCTTCTTGGGTGGCAACAAAGCGTGTCCCCATGTTGATCCCCTCGGCGCCCAGCGCCATGGCAGCGGCCATTTGCGAGCCGGTACCGATACCACCGGAGGCCACCATGGGAATGGTTAGCTTGGCGAAAGCGGCGGGCAGCAGCACCAAATTGGTAATATCGTCTTCACCGGGATGACCGGCGCACTCAAAACCATCGACGCTGACGGCATCGCAGCCTACTTTTTCAGCTTTTACCGCGTGACGTACCGAGGTGCATTTGTGCATAACCTTGACGCCGGCGGCCTTAAACGCCGGCATAAATGGCTCGGGGCTGCGGCCTGCGGTCTCGACGATTTTAACGCCATTATCAATAATCACCTGCACATACTCTTCGTACGGCGGTGGGTTGATCGACGGTAAGATAGTGAGATTGACACCAAAAGGCTTGTCGGTCATGGCGCGACAACGCTGGATCTCTTCTGCCAAGGCCTCAGGCGTTGGCTGTGTCAGTGCCGTCAGTATGCCCAGCCCACCGGCGTTTGATACGGCGGCGGCCAATTCGGCTCGCCCTACCCACATCATGCCACCTTGGATGATGGGGTATTCGATGCCCAGTAGTTCGGTAATTCGCGTTTTCATTATTATTCTCCAAAATCGGCGGTAACGCCTGCCAGGTATTGGCCTACAGCGAACGCACAGTGGTATCGACCGCGGCAGGAGCGGCAGGATTCACTGTGCGGCTGCGTGTTATGGCTTTAACATTTGCTTGATGGTTTTCAAGGTTTTTTCATTGTACGGCGGGCTCATACCCGTCATGCCGTTGAGATCCATTTTTGACTGTGAATAGATGGCGCGAGCATGACTCAACTCTTTAAAGCCATCGAAACCGTGATAACAGCCCATGCCGCTGGGACCAACACCGCCAAAGGGCAGATCTTCCTGCGCCACGTGCATCAGCACATCGTTAATGGTGACGCCTCCGGATATTGTGTGATCGAGAACATAGCGTTGTTCGCGGGCATCGTTACCGAAGTAATACAGCGCCAGTGGTCTGGGCTGAGCATTAATATGGTTGACAGCCTCCGACAGGTCACGATAGCTTCGCACCGCCATCAACGGGCCAAAAATTTCTTCCTGCATCACCAGCGCGTCATCGGGTGCATTGAGAATCAGAGTGGGTGGCATCTTGCGATGCGGCTGAACCGCAAAGTTTTCAGCGCCAGGGTTGATCTCAATAATCGTCGCCCCTTTGGCTTTGGCGTCCGCAATATAATGCTGCAGACGGTCGTAGTGACGGTCATTGATGATAGAGCTGTAATCATTGTTTGCCAGCAGCGTCGGCATCATGGTCGCAGCGGCCTGCTTCAAGCCGTTGATGTAATCTTCTAACTGCTCTTCAGCGACATAACTGTAGTCCGGCGCCAGGCAAATCTGCCCCGCATTGGTAATCTTGCCCCACATGACGCGGTTACAGGTCAGCGCCATATCCGCACTACGGCTGACCACAACCGGCGACTTGCCGCCAAGTTCTAGCGTCAGCGGCACAAGATTCTTGGCAGCAGCAGCCATGACATGCTTGGCCACAGAGGTTGCACCGGTAAAGATCATATGATCAAAGGCCAAACCACTAAAGGCCTGACCGACATCAGGGCCGCCGGTAAACACCGCAACCTCAGTCGGGTCGTAGACCTCCTCAATCATTTGCTTGATCAGCTCCGAGGTGGCCGGGGTAAATTCGGACGGCTTGATCATCGCTCGGTTACCGGCGCCCAACGCATTGGCCAGCGGCGCGAAAGCCAAGTTAACAGGGAAGTTCCACGGGCTGATAATGCCGACCACACCCAGAGGCTGATATTCGACTCTCGAACGCGCACCGAACAGGTTCAATGGAAACAGCGTCTTACGCTTTTCCACCCGCATCCACTTCTTCAGATGTTGCTTGGCGTGTTGCATCGGACCTAAACCCGCTGCCACATCAAACATCTTGCTGAGCTCGGCGGGGCGATGGCCGAAGTCGCTGCTCATCGCATCAGCCAGCTTGTCCTGGTATTTAATTAACTGAGAAATAGAGCGATCGATGCGATCGATGCGCGTGGCGGCAGAGACAGCACCCTCGTCGATAAAGGCTTGCTTTTGTGATGCGAGAGTCTGCTCCATTTCGATAACAGATGTTTGGCCTGCACTTGTCATTTCTTTCCCCTTATCAGGTGTTACCCGCCTGTTTAACCAGATCTTTTTGGCACGCTCACCAAAAACATTAATGGTGTTATCGGTGTATTTATTTGAATGAGCGCAGTTGCTATCGTGCAGCAATAGGCGCTGAATATGCTATCACTATTGTCCTCAGTCTAATGTAATATTCAAAGAAATAAAACAGTATTGACTGATTGTTTTGTTGTTTTTGCTTTGTTAATATTAAGTTCATAACGGTAGCGGTGTTGCGCGCTAGGAGGCTGTATATACTGGCTTGCCACGCAACAATGCCGATAATAATAACGATCAATAAGTGTGGGCTGCGTATGGATTTTTCCCTCTCTGAAGAACAAGTTCTTCTTAAAGACAGTATCGACAAATTCGTTCGAGAGAACAATGATGCCGAACGTCATCGTAAACTATCCAAGTCGGCCCAGGGTTTTGACCCGGAGACTTGGCAGTTATTTGCTGACCTGGGTTGGTTGAGTGTGCCCTTTGCCGAGGAGCAGGGTGGCTTTGGTGGCAGTGCCGCCGATGTGATGGTGGTTTGCGAGGCCCTGGGTAAGGGCCTTACCCGCGAACCGTTTCTCAGTACCGTCATCACCTGCGGCGGCTTTCTTCGCTTGGCCGGTAGCTCAGCACAGCAAGAGCATTATATCCCGAAGATTATCGACGGCAGTGAGCAATGGGCATTTGCCTTTGCTGAAGATGGCAGCGGTTACGACATGTCAGCTATCACCACCGTCGCAGTGCAAGACGCTGATGGGTATGTGTTAACCGGCAGTAAGATTGCCGTACTCAATGGCCACTGCGCAAACCACCTTGTGGTAACCGCACGCCTTAATGCCGATGACCCTGAATCGCTCAGCCTATTTATCGTCGACACCACAGCAGCCGGTATTCGGCTGGAATCTTTTGCTGCCGTCGATAGCAGTAAAGGCGCGGTGATTCACTTTGAGGGCGTACGCTTATCCGCAGATCAGTTGCTCGGTACCGCCGGGCAGAGCCTCGCTTTGATTGAGCAGGTCATCGATGAGTCTATTGTCGCCATGGGTGGTGAAGCCTTGGCTGCGATGCAAAAATTACTGGATAGCACGGTTGAATACACCGGCATTCGTCAGCAATTTGGCCAGCCTATTGGTAAATTCCAAGTACTGCAGCATCGCATGGCCGACATGTATCTGAAGGTTGAAGAGACACGCTCACTGCTCTTCAATGCGGCGATTAAACTGACCGAGGGGAATGAGGATGCTGCTCTGGCCTGTGCCGCGCTGAAGGTTAAGTTGGCGGAGGCGGGGCGCTATGTGTCTCAACAAGCGGTGCAACTGCACGGTGCCGTCGGCATGACCGACGAGCTCGATGTCAGCCATTACTATAAACGTCTTTTGGTTTTGGGCATGCTTTATGGTGATGAGAAATATTACCTTCAGCAGTACACCAAGCGCCAACAGAGCATGGCGTAACAGAACCGACTTTCCAGCGCTGCCACGGTGCAGTGCTTGGAGGCAAAAAAAACAGTGCTTATGCACTGTTTTTTTTTGCCTGTGTTGTTAACCGTTGACGTGTCGCGAAATCGCTGAATCGTCATCCTCATCGAATATTTCTTCGAGGCGATCCATCAAATAATCCAACAGTCGGTTAATACGAGCCTTGCGATCATTGGCAATCTGCCCCATGACCATGCCTTCCATTAAGAACTTTGTTAAATCCATCGCCAGAGTATAACGCTCACCGTGACCTTCCCACTCAGCAAATAAACTGGAATTGGTCTCGGCAACATGGCTTTCAAACTTAGCAACAGACTCCTGGATAATATCGAGTAACTCTGGATCGGTGCGACTGGCAACACTCAACTCGTGATAGGCGGTAAATAAATCGCCACTGAGGTGCTCCCAATAGGCATCGACACCGGCACGACGTCTGGCAGTCCCGGTTAAGTCCGCGGGAATTCTATCCACCTTTTCGGTGTAGTCAGCCAGTAATTTACTGTGCAGATACTCTATCGCCGCTTGTATTAATGCTGTCTTGGCGGGGAAATGATGGAGCATTGCGCCACGGGAAACACCTGCTTCGCTGGCAACCTTGGCGGTGGTTACATTGGTATAGCCGAGATTAATAAAGGAGTGAAGAGCGGCATCGAGAATACGGTCGCGAGTCATGGCACTTTTTTGTGCCTGCCAGCTAACGCCATCAACTGACTTTTTCTGACTATCCTTTACTTTTGTTGGCTTGGCCTTGGTCCTTGGCATTGCCAGTGTCCTCCGAATAATTAGATCTAAAACAATCAGTACTGTTTAATTTGAATAAGGTTTTAGAGCATTATATGTGAATCCAAACAAGGAATCCGGTTTTTTGTGTGAAAAATGCCTGATATTGCCAAAAGCCTATCGTCACCAAGCGGTGATAGCCGGTCAACCCGAAATTAACGCGTTGATTGTTGAATGATTAGTGGAAAAAAGCCCTCGCCGAAGCGAGGGCAAACGCTGGGAACTTCTTTGTTACTGGTGCTTATTGATTGACGCCACCCATGCAGAGGTATTTTATTTCTAGGTAATCATCGATGCCGTACTTAGAACCTTCGCGGCCAATACCGGACTCTTTGACACCACCAAACGGGGCAACCTCAGTCGAGATAATACCTTCGTTAATACCCACAATGCCGTAATCCAAACCCTCGCTGACTCGCCAGATTCTGCCGATATCACGGGAGTAGAAATAAGCCGATAGTCCGAACGGGGTATCGTTACCGATGCGGATGGCCTCTTCTTCTGTAGAGAATTTGAAGATTGGCGCAATAGGGCCAAAGATTTCTTCGTTATACACATCCATGCTGTCATCGACATCAACCAGCACGGTTGGGTGATAGAAGTTTTCACCCTCACCCTGACTGCCCTCACCGCCTACCAATACCCGCGCACCATTGCTGGTGGCTTGATCGACGATGGAGCTGACCTTATCGAAGGCGGCGTCGTTAATCAGCGGCCCAATGGTTACGCCATCATCGGCACCATTGCCAACTTTTAGGGCTTTTACCGCGGCGACAAGCTTTTCTGTAAAGGCATCAAAAACCGTATCCTGTACCAGGAAGCGGTTGGCACAGACACAGGTCTGACCAGCGTTGCGGTATTTTGAAGCCATGGCACCGACCACAGCAGCATCGAGGTCGGCATCTTCAAAGACGATAAACGGCGCATTACCACCCAGCTCCATTGAGGTCTTCTTAACCGTACCGGCACACTGCTCCATTAGCACCTTGCCGATTTCAGTTGAACCGGTAAACGTCAATTTTTTGACAATGCTGCTGCCGGTCATCTCACCACCAATGTCGCGAGCCTTATTACCGGCAACCACGCTAAAGACACCAGCGGGAACACCGGCATCCTCTGCCAGCTTGGCTAGTGCCAAGGCACACAACGGTGTCTCGGTGGCGGGCTTGAGCACAATACTACAGCCGGCCGCCAACGCCGGAGCGACCTTGCGGGTAATCATCGCAATGGGAAAGTTCCAGGGAGTGATTGCCGCAACCACACCGACCGGTTGTTTAAGGGTGACGATGCGCTGAGTGGCATTGTTAGACGCAATCGTGTCACCGTAAACTCGGCGACCCTCTTCGGCAAACCATTCAACAAAGGCGCCACCGTAGGCGACTTCGCCGCGGGATTCGGCCAGTGGCTTACCCTGCTCTGCCGTCATCAGCATGGCCAAGTCTTCCTGGTTGTCCATGATCAGCTTGAACCAGCGCTTTAGTACCGCTGAGCGCTCTTTGGCAACCACGTTGCGCCAGCTTTGAAAAGCAACATCCGCCGCCTCAATGGCGCGACGAGTTTCCACCGCACCAGCATTGGGGATGTCGATAATTTTTTCTTTCGTTGCCGGGTTGAACACCGGCATAACGGCACCGCTATCGGCATTAACCCATTCGCCGTTGATATACAGCTGTGAGCAAAGTAACGATGGATTGGAAAGCGTTAGCATGATTGACCTCAAATATTATGTTTTATAATTAATTGTGTTCAGTAAATTTATTGATCCGCAAGTCCAGTGACTATGCCAGTTTTTTTAACGCAACGGCAATGGCACTCTGTCGCGCCATGCCACTGTATTTTTCAGAACCGTCTAGATTATTGATCAACCGATTGGTATTGGCGCCAATATCTCTTACCTTGTCGTCAGTGCCTGCACCAGGCGCAGCCCCCCAGCAGTGTGCCATAGAAATAACACCACGCTTGATGTCCGGGGCGCTCTGGGCAACGGCGGGTATCTCACCGTTGATCGAGCTGATCGAAATAATATCGCCACTGGCCACATTCAACGCGGCCAAATCATCCGGGTTCATAAAGGCGGGGTTGGTCGTGCCCTTCGACGCGAGAAAGCTGAGCTCAGGGCCGGTGGAGTTAAAGGTATTCTTCATCCGGCGGCTGATTAACAAGAACGGGTAGTCCTGCTTGGCTGCCAACGCCTCGTCGGCCTGTTCGACAACGGCGGCCAACTCTTCACTCAAGCCGTCGGGGAAAACATTGAGATAGCCTTTGGTGGCAGGGTCTGCCGCCTGTACGATGACATCTGGCACCTCGTAAACATGGCCGCCATCGCGCTGATAAATCTCATCCAGCGGCACCCGTGAGTCGCGGGTCATCATGGCGAGAATATCGTACTTAGACGGCTTGCTATCCATGGCAACAGGCTGTTCGTTAACCGTCATGGTCAAGCCTAAGCGCTGACCCAACTCCCAGAAGAGCTCCCACTCTTCAATCACATCGCCCTCGGCCTCAACCACGGTCTTGGTATAATGACTGTAGGGCTTCTCATACCAAATATCCGTTAGCACAGTCAGGTCATCACGCTCGAGACAGAGTTTTGACCCGATCACGTAATCGGCCATTTCCGCTGTAGCGGACAGCTTATAATCGATACACACCAACAGGTCTAATGCGTCTAATGCCGCATAGGCCTTGTCCTGGCCAGGCCAGGCGAGTGCCGGATTACCACCAACACACAGCAGGGCTTTGATCTGCCCGTCACCTTCCATCAGAATCTCATCCGCAATAATCGCGGTAGGCATTTCCTTGGTCGGACCATTGGCCGTCAGTACGGTGACCTCACCAATATCATCACTGACCCGGCTGCGAGTACCGGTCAGCCATTCGGGCTGTGGCGGTACTGCCTGGGCTAGACGCGGCGCCAAGGGTGAGAGTACGCCAGCATTGGGGAGCTTTTCACCCGCTCTATAGTGGCGGCCACAGATAGCATTAATCGCCTGAGTAAGATGCTGAATTAAGTTGGGGTTAGGCCCCATTTCTGGGCCCGTGCCGGTGCTGGCTGTGCCCTTCGTACCGCCGGCAAACATCCGCGCTGCGGCAATAATATCTTCACGATCCAGCTCAGTACAGCTGGCAACATAATCCGGAGTAAAGCGACTTAAGCTGGCCTTGAATTCGGCTAAGTTTTCAATATTCTCGGCACAGAAGGCTTGGTCATGCAGCTCTTCCTCGAGAATAATATGGATCAAGCCTGCCAGTAGCGCGGCATCTTGACCGGGTTTTATTTGCAGATGTAAATCGGAGCGAGAGGCGACCTCTGAGCGACGCGGGTCGACACAGATAACCTTCATACCGCGCTTTTTGCCTTCACGTAAGGCGTTAGAGGGGCTGAATGCCGGTATGCCACCGGGGATTGAAAAGTGGGAGACCAGGGTGTTATTGCCAATAATCAACGCCACATCTGAATCACCCCAGGTATGACTACCACCACCCCAGAAGCCCATACGAGCCTGGCCAATACCCACCTTGGCGGGCTGATCAATGGTAATACTGGTGTAGTAAGAGGGCGATTTGAGCGCCGTGTGCCACGCCTTGGCCACCGGATGAGTGGCTGAGTTTTGAAACGATACCGTGCCGTTATAACTGGCGACAGCTCGGGGGCCGTGACGATCGATAATCACCTTCAGCTTTTCGGCGATCTCATCCAATGCCTGGCTGCTGCTGATGGCCGTATGGCTGCCATCGGCATTTTTCTTCAACGACTGCTGGATGCGTTCAGGGTAATACAGCTGCTCGGGCATTTGCCGACCCTTCAGACAGGTGTAACCGCCGAAAATCTCATTATCGACGTCTGGGCGAACGCCGGTGAGCTTACCGTCTTCAACAGTGGCCTCCATCGGGCAGTTGGCGTGACAGAAGCGGCAGTATGTTTTTATGGTTTCGCTGGCCATGAAATCCTCGAACTTGGCGGCGGACTATCGCCGCCTGATATAAGCGTTATCGTGTATTTAGGTAAAGAAGTCCGCGCGCGGCCTACCCTGTGGGTCATAGACCGGCTCTTCTTTGGTGGTTTGGAACTTAGATACCACCGTGTTATAAACCTCAAAGCTGCCCAGCAACGTCAACATCTGAGCGTAATAAGTACCGGCAAGATGCGCGGCAAGATCCTCGACCGAATCCCAGTTTTCATAGACGTAGATCCGGGTCTCAGACGTTGGGTCTGCCGACCAGACATAGTCGCGGCACCCCTGTTGGGTGCGGGTCTCAGCCATCAAAGGCGCTGCTTGCTCAAGTGCGCGCTGGCGGTCTTCGGCTTTAATTTCCACCGTGCCGGCGATAAGTATTGTCATTTTTCAGGCCCTTCTACGTGGCGACAGTTTGGGGTTGTTATTGATTCTTTAGAAACGGTATCAAACTACCTTGAAAAAAACAATCAGGGTTGACTGCTTTTTTATTTTTCGATATTTTATAGCGACTTTGCTAGCCCTTTGGATGGCGATCTTGATAGTGTAATCACCGCGCATAGCAATGAGCGGCAATAACAAAAAAAGGTAGTTTTAATGAGTGAATTGATCAATCGTCAGTATTATCTAGCAGCGCGACCCAAGGCGTTTCCTACACCTGAAGAAGTGCCTTTTCGCGATGTAGTCGTTGCCGAACCAGGGCCGGAAGAGGTTGTTATACGCAATCTCTACATCTCTCTAGACCCTGCTATTCGTGGCTGGATGAGCGACACCCCTAATTATATTGAACCCATTGCCATCAACGATCCGGTTCGCAGCTCCGTTATCGGCCGGGTGGTAAAAAGCGCCAGCGACAGCTTTGCCGAAGGCGATATCGTCATGACAGTTGGCGGCTGGGAGCGATACACCACAGCACCTGCAGCGGCCCTGAATAAGATTGCAGACATGCCAGGCATCGCGCTGACAAACTATCTCAGCGTACTGGGGCCAACAGGCTTGACCGCCTACTTTGGCATACTGAAAGTAGGCCTCCCCAAACCTGGTGACACGGTATTGGTCAGTGCTGCCGCCGGCGCCGTTGGCTCGGTCGTGGGTCAAATTGCCAAGATGCAAGGCTGTCGCGTGGTTGGCATGGCCGGTTCCGAAGAGAAATGCCGCTGGCTGACTGAAGACCTCGGCTTTGATGAGGCGATTAATTATAAAACCTGCGGCGATTATCAGCAGGCCATCCAGCAAGCCTGCCCCGAAGGTGTCGACATTTACTTTGACAACGTCGGCGGCGAAATCCTCGATGCCGCCCTGTTGTGTCTGAATAAATTCGCCCGCGTAGCCGTCTGCGGCTGGATTTCCAGCTACAACGACAGCGACGCCCCTGGGCCGAAAAACCTCTGGCAGCTGGTGGCTGAAAGCGTCACCATTCAGGGCTTTGTCGTGCTGGATTACCTGGACAGCTTTGAAGAGGCAATCGGTCAACTCGCCGAGTGGGTCATGACGGACAAGATCAAGTTTAAAGAAGATATTGTCGACGGGCTGGATAACGTTTTGCCGGCCTTTATGAAGCTGTTCAATGGCACCAACGACGGCAAATTGGTTGTCCGTCTAGAGCCCTAGGCGAGCCATTAAATATGGTTCGAGCATGGAGTTAACTATGGCCAATCAATCGGTGTTAACCCACGTCAATGGCGGCGTGGCAACGGTGTTGCTTAACCGCCCAGAGGCATTAAATGCAATGCACCAGGCGCTGCGCAGCGAGCTAGTTGCAGCGCTGCAAGCCCTGAAGTCCGACGCCTCGGTGAGAGCCGTGGTGTTGTCGGGAAAAGGGCGAGCGTTTAGTGCCGGCTTAGACTTTAACGAACTGCAAGGCGCAGCAGCACTGGTTGCAGCCAACGGCATTGTCGGCCAGCAACTGCTGGATGAGATCGCCGCCTTTGATCGACCCATTATCGCCGCGGTCAACGGCTTTGCCATGACCGGCGGCCTGGAGTTGGCGCTGCTGTGCGATGTCATCATTGCGTCTGAGGACGCCGTCTTTGCCGATACCCACGCCAAACTGGGTATCGTGCCCGGCTGGGGAGTAACCCAGCGACTGCCCCGGGCGATTGGCATCTATCGCGCCAAAGAAATGAGCCTGACCGGACGCAAGGTTGACGCACAGCTCGCCTACGATTGGGGGCTGGTTAACCGGGTCACCGCTCGCGATCAACTGATAGCCGAGGCCCAGGCAATGGCTGAACAGATGGCCCAGGCGGATCATAGCGCACAGAGTACTATCCGTGAGTTGATGGACCTGGGCTGGGAAGCACCGATTGAGTCGGGGCTTGAGCAAGAACAGCAGGCCAGCTTGGTCGCCTTCCAACGCTTCGCCAAAGCGCAACAATCGTCCAGCTAAGACTTTACAGCACGCGACGCAATCATCCGTCGCGTGCTGCTTTCTCCCTCAATCGCTCTATTACACGTCAGAATGAAGAAATGGTAATTATTGATCCAGCGGCAGGTAACTACCGCTTAAATCCGCCGGGCCGTTGTAGATAAAGACGTAATCACGATGGCTAAATAACCATTGACCGTCCTGTTTGATATAGCGGTCGGTATAGCGACTGAGCAGGGTGTTGCCGACACCCTCAAGGTTGCGGCTGAACTCCTGCAGGTACCAGTGACCGGTGGCGGTATCACCCTCGATTTGAAACTGACCGGAACTGGGCATCATCACCACAAACTCAAAGCCTGCCATCATCTGCTGCCACAACCCTAAGATTTGCTCCGAGCCAGTAACCACGGTACCGAGTAGGTTCCAGCTGGCGTCTTCTGCCCAGGTCGATATCCAGCTTTCAGCGTCGCCTCGATTGACCGCATCGCAGTATTTGTCCATCAGATTTCGCAGTGCAATTTGATCTGCGACCAGGGTGGTTTGTTGATCGTTCATCGTCATCTATTCCCTATGTGTTTACAGCGAATAATACGGCATTTGAAAAAAGAAACAATCGGGACTGTTTTTTAAAATCTTGAGCTGCTAGTATTTAATTTACAAAATAAGCATAAATAATCATAGTATTTTGAGGATAGCGTCATGGATTTAAGCACCTTCCCTTATTTGCAGAATAACTACGCGCCAGTCGACAGCGAACAGGACTGGTCATCAGCCGACCTGCGCGTTGAGGGCGAAATCCCGCAAGCCCTTGTTGGGGCATTCATGCGCAACGGGGCTAATGTAGCCTACCAGCCAAACCATTACGTCTATCCTCTCGACGGTGACGGCATGATCCACGGCGTCTATTTTAAAGACGGCAAGGTCGAATACAAGAACCGCTGGGTTGATACCCATCACCTGCAGACCGAGCGCAAGCACGACCGCATGATTTACGGCAGCGTCGGCAAACTGTTACCGGTGCCCGAAGAGATTATTGCCGCTGGCGGCGCCCCCCACCCTGTACGCAACACCGCCAACACTAACGTGCTGCAGCACGGTGGTAAATTAATGGCACTGTGGGAAGGTGGTTTCCCGCACGAACTCAACAATGATTTATCGACTGTCGGCCTGTTTGACTATGACGGCATGCTACGTCCCGGTGATGCACTGACCGCCCACCCCAAGGTTTGCCCAGATACCGGTGACTTAATCTCCTGTACTCAGCGCTTGGACAGCCCTATTTACTTGGTTCAAATTATTGGCAAGGATGGCAAACACAAGAAAACCATTCCCTACGAGTTTGAGCGCCGCGGCATTATTCACGATTTACAGATTACTGAAAATTACGTCATTATTTTCTACGCCCCTGCCTTCCACAGTATTGAAAAAGCTCTGCGCGGCGAGAACCCCTTTGAGTGGGAGCCAGAGAAAGGCACGCAAATAGTTGTCATTCCCCGCGACGGTGGCAGCGAGCCCGATATCTACGAAACCGACGCCTTTTTCAGCTGGCACTTCTGTAACGGCTTTGAGCGAGACGGACAAATCATTCTCGATTATGTCTGGATTAACTCCATCCCCTTCACTCAGGCTCAGGGCACAGGCGTTGAAAAACAGCCGCGCCGCATGTACCGCATGACCCTCGACGAGGCGACCAAAACCGTGGTCTCTAACGAGCAGTTCTCCGATGTTTTTTGTGAGTTTTCACGCATCGATGAACGTCGTATGGGCAAGGACTACCGCTTTGGTTTTGCCGCCTCAAGCAATCACGACTGGGAAGGCATTCACGGCTACAACTGTACCGGCCGGTTCGACTTTAAAACCGGAGAAACCACCCTCTGTGATTACGGTTTCGATGCCAACGCCGGCGAGCCTGTCTATGTAGCCAACCCAGAAAGCGACCGCGAGGAAGATGGCTGGGTGATGTGCTATGTCTACAACCCCGGTGAGGGACAGTTCCTCTCTATTGTGTCCGCGGGCGACTTTGCCGCAGGCCCAATAGCCAGAGTGTATGTGCCGACACGTATACCCAATGGCTTCCACGCCAACTGGATGCAAGACTTAACACTTTAACGCTATATCACTGCCGCCCTGCTAGGGGGTGAGCAGTGCCTTTAACGATGAATAGCGAACTCTTAATAATAAAACGAGGCAGATAATGTCCTTAAACAAGAAACAATTTCTAGACGCCTATCGCACCATGCGATCCATTCGCGATTTTGAAGACAAGATCAGCGAAGAGTTTATGAAAGGTAATATCCCAGGGTTCTTACACCTTTACTCTGGCCAAGAAGCGGTTGCCGCTGGCCTGTGTCAGGTGTTGACTGACGAGGACTACATGATCAGTACTCACCGCGGTCACGGTCACTGCCTGGCGAAAGGCGCTGACATTGGCGGCATGATGAAGGAGATCATGGGCAAGCAGGGTGGTATCTGTGACGGCAAGGGTGGCTCTATGCACATTGCCGATTTCGACAAGGGCATGCTCGGTGCTAACGCTATTGTTGGCGGTGGCCCACCACTGATTGTTGGCGCGGCACTGTCAGCCAAAACACTGGGCACGAAAAAAGTCGGCGTCGCATTTGGCGGCGATGGCTCGTCCAACCAGGGCACCACTTTTGAAGCCATGAACCTGGCGGTAGTGCTTAAATTACCTGCGATCTTCTTCTTTGAAAACAACGGCTATGGCGAGGGTACACATGCCAGTTATGCCGTTGGTGCTGACAGTATTGCCAAGCGTGCCGAGGGTTTCGGCATGCCGGCCTACACCGTTGATGGCACCGATGTATTTGCCGTTTACGAGCTGTGTAAGAAGGTGGTTCAGGACTGTCGTGACGGCAAGGGTCCGGTCACTATTGAGGCCAGCGTGCCTCGTTTCAAAGGTCACTTTGAAGGTGACCCACAGGCTTATCGCGGTGATACCGAAATAGAATCGCTGATGAAAGAAGATGACTGTCTACAGATTGCCCGTAAAGATGCGACAGAGAAAAAGCTCGCCACCCACAAGCAACTCGACGCCATCGATCAGGAAGTTGCCGATCTAATGAATGAAGTCACCGCTGCGGCGCTGGCAGCACCGGTGCCCGATTTATCTGAATTGATGGACAATGTTCACAGCTCTGAATACTAACCAGTAGCCGGAAACCGAGCGAATAAGAATAAGAATTGGAGTTGATAGAATGCCAGTTAAGACGTATAGAGAAGCCATAAATGAAGCGCTGCGACAAAGCATGCGTGAAGACCCCAGCGTTATTGTGTTGGGTGAAGAAGTCTCCGGTGGCGCCGGTTGTGAAGGTGAACGTGATGCCTACGGCGGTGTCATGGGTGTCACCAAAGGTCTGTTTCCCGAGTTTGGCGAAGCACGTGTTATCGATACGCCGATTACCGAGTCAGCCATTATTGGTGCCGCTGCCGGCGCCGCGCAGACAGGTTTGCGCCCCGTTGCCGAATTAATGTTTATGGACTTCCTCGGCGTTTGTTTTGACCAGGTCTACAACCAAGCGGCCAAGTTCCACTATATGTTTGGCGGTAAGTCCCAGTGCCCTATGGTTGTCCGCTGTACGGTGGGTGCAGGTTGGAGCGCCGGTGCCCAGCACTCGCAAAACTTGACCAATATGGTCACCATGGTACCCGGCTTGAAAGTGGTCTGTCCGACCAATGCCTATGACGCCAAAGGCTTGATGGTTCAAGCAATCAAAGATAACGACTGCGTCATCTTTGTCGAAGATAAGATGCTTTACGACACCAGCTGTGAAGTGCCCGATGAGATGTACGCCGTGCCCTTTGGCGAGGCAAACTTCTACCGCGAAGGATCGGACGTTACCGTGGTGGCGGTGTCCAACCCAATGCACAAGGTCTTGCCCGTGGTCGATCGTCTGGCCAAAGAAGGCATCAGCTGTGATGTCATCGACCCCCGGACCACCTCGCCACTGGACGAAGAGTCTATTTTGGAAAGTGTCGAAACCACCGGTCGCCTGGTCATTGTCGATGAGATGACTCCGCGCTGTGGTATTGCCGCTGATATCTCCAGCATCGTTGCCGAGAAAGCTTTTGGCGCCCTGCGTGCCCCCATCAGAAAAGTCACCGCCGCTCACTGTCCGGTACCGTTTGCGCCCAACCTTGAGCAACACTGGATGCCGAAGGACGCTGAGATCGAAGCTGCCATCCGTGAGGTTCTGGAGTATGGCCAATGAGTAAATTACATGCATTGACCGTGCCCAAATGGGGCATGTCGATGGAGGAAGGCACCATTGCCGAGTGGCATGTTGCCGTCGGTGAGCAGGTGTCAGTCGGTGATGACCTGGTCGATATCGAAACCTCCAAAATCGTTAATACTGCTGAAAGCAGCTGCGCCGGCACCCTGGTTCGACAGGTTGGCCAGAGCGGCGATGTCTTACCCGTCGCCATGTTATTAGGCGTGGTTGCCGAGGGCGACACCAATGAAGCCGAGATTGACGCCTTTATTGCGGCGTTTATACCCGATGCCGCTGCATTGAATATTCCCCTGGGCGGCAATGATGATGCCGCACCAGCTGCTGCCGAGTCTGAGCCGGCCGCCGCCGCGCCTGCACCAGCACCCGTGGTTGCCAAGGCGGCGCCAAAAGCACAGCCATCGGCATTGTCTCAGGGGCCAGACGACAGTGATGTAAAGGCATCGGTCGTCGCTCGCCGTATCGCGAAAACCCACAACATCAACCTGCACAACATTACCCCAACCGGCCGCCATGGCCGTGTCTCCAAGCAGGATATTGAACAGGCCGCGGGTATTCGTGTTGAGGCGGCCAGATCGGCCAGCCAGACCGTTGCCAGCGTATCGCCACTCGCGGGTCGCTCTTCGGCGGATGATTCACGTATTGCCGCCACGCCGGTCGCCCGTCGACTGGCCGCCAAGATGAATATCAACCTCAACGATGTGACCCCGACTGGGCGTCGCAACCGTGTGACCAAGGAAGATATTGAAAAGGCTGCTGTGGCGTTAACCGGCGTTGCCGACTACCGCGAAGAAAAGCTCAGCGCGATGCGCAAAACCATTGCCGCCCGCCTGTCTGAGTCCAAGCAAAACATTCCACACTACCGCGTCAGCATGGACATCGAAATCGATAGCCTACTGCAGCAGCGTAAGTATATGAATGCATCGCTGGGTCACGCTATTTCCGTCAATGATTTCATTATCAAAGCCAGTGCCAGTGCTCTGCAGCAAGTACCGGCGGTGAATGTACAGTTTGCCGGTGACAGTATTGTCCAGTTTGATCGCGCCGATATCTCCATGGCCGTGGCCGTTGATGGCGGCTTGATCACCCCGGTGATTCGCAACGCCGGCAACAAAAGCCTGCCGCAGATTTCAGCAGAGGCCAAAGACTTGGCCACCCGTGCACAGCAGGGTCAGCTGACTGTCGATGAATTTCAGGGTGGGACTTTCTCTGTCTCCAACTTGGGCATGTATGGCGTTGATCAGTTTGACGCCATCATCAATATGCCACAGGCGGCGATTCTAGCGATTGGCGCCGGCAAGCGAAAAGCCGTGGTCAGCGACGATGGCATTGTTGCGGCCACCGTGATGCGAGTGTCTCTGTCCAGCGACCACCGCGCCATCGATGGGGCTGTGGCGGCACAATTTTTACAGGCATTAAAAGGGTTTCTCGAAAATCCTGCCTCGATGTTGTTGTAGCGAGGCGATCTGATGGCTAACCAAATGTCTGATACAAGCGCGCCGCACTCGAGCTACGACTTAGTCGTCGTCGGCGCGGGTCCCGGCGGTTATGTGGCGGCAATACGCGCAGCTCAGCTAGGCCTGAAAACCGCCATTATTGAAAAGCAACACATGGGTGGTGTGTGTTTGAACTGGGGCTGTATTCCCACTAAAAGCCTGCTCAAAAGCGCCGAAGTTTATCAGTCGATGCAACACGCGGAAGACTATGGCTTAAGCGTTAAAGGCGCCGGCTTTGATATTGAGAAAGTGGTACAGCGCAGCCGCGGTATTGCCGATCGTTTAAGTGCCGGCATCAGCTTTTTGATGAAGAAAAATAAGATTACCGTCATCGATGGTTTCGCCCGCTTAACCGCCCCCGGTACGGTCAGCGTCAGCGTTGACAATGCCGTTGTTGCCGAGGTCTCTGCCCCGCATATTATCTTTGCCACTGGCGCCAGCGCCAAGAGTTTGCCCGGCATTACGCCCGACGGCGACGTGGTCTGGACAGCGCGAGAGGCGATGACGCCAAAGCAGCTGCCCCAGTCACTGTTAGTCATCGGTTCCGGTGCCATCGGCATTGAGTTTGCCAGCTTTTATCGCAGCTTCGGCAGCGAGGTGACGGTACTTGAGGCTCAGGATAGAATCCTGCCACAGGAGGATGCGGACGTCTCCAAGGCCGCACTGCGGGCGTTTAAAAAGCGTGGCATTAAATTCGTCACCGGCGCCAAGTTAGAACCGCTGGACATCAACAAGACATCTGCCGATGCCCGCTGGACCGATAATAACGGTAAGGCGCAGGCTGGCACTTTTGATCGTGTCATTCTGGCCGTCGGCGTCGCCGCTAACATCGATGGCTTAGGCCTGGTTGAGCAGGGTGTACAGCTCGACCGTGGTCAGGTGGTGGTCAATGAGTGGTCTGAGACATCGGTCAAAGGCGTTTACGCCATTGGCGATATGACCGCCCCACCCTGGCTTGCTCACAAGGCCAGTCACGAGGCGGTGATCTGTGTTGAGAAGCTGGCCGGCGAGCAGGATGTCGAGCCGCTCAATCCGCGGTCTATTCCTGGCTGTACTTACAGCTCGCCACAGATTGCCAGTGTCGGCCTCACCGAACAGGCTGCCAAAGCACAGGGCCTGAATGTGCGTATCGGTCAGTTCGATTTGAGCGCACTCGGCAAGGCCCAGGCGATGGGCGAAACCGAAGGTTTTGTTAAAACAGTGTTTGATGATGACACCGGCGAGTTATTAGGTGCACACATGATGGGCGCCGAAGTGACCGAATTAATTCAAGGGTATGTGATTGCCCAGCAGTTGGAAACGACAGAGGAGGAGCTGATGCACACCGTTTTTGCTCACCCGACAATGTCCGAAGCCATGCATGAATCTGTATTGGATGCTTTCGATAAAGCCATCCATTCCTAACCAGACATTATTAACGAGGTAATCCATGACAAATAGTGTAGCCATTGCCGAAGGTTTATTTACTTGGCCATCTGATAACCCCGCCCTGCTTGGCAGTCGTTGCCAGCAATGCGGCATTGCAGAATTCCCTAGCAAACTGAGCTGTCCAGCATGCGGCAGTGAAGATGTTGCCGTTGAGGAACTGCCCCGTCGCGGCAAACTATGGAGCTGGACCATTCAAAGCTTTATGCCCAAGCGACCTTATCACACCGATGAAACCATGGAGACTTTCAAGCCTTTTGGCGTCGGTTATGTGGAGCTGCCAGGAGCAGTCTGTGTCGAGAGCCGACTGCTGGAGAGCACCGCCGAAGAGCTAAAAATCGGCATGGAGATGGAACTGGTTATCGATACCCTGCGCCATGATGAAGACGGTAATGAAGTGGTCAGTTTCTCCTTTAAAGCCGTTTAAGGCTCGATGAAGGACGCCATTATAAATAACAAATTTTAGAGAGAGATAAGATGGACGTAGCAATTGTTGGTATCGGCATTCACCCCTTCGGTCGCACTGAAGAGCGCAGTGGTCTTCAGCAGGGCGCCTATGCTGCCCGCCTGGCACTGAAAGACGCCGGCGTTGAATGGCAGGACATGGAATTCGGTTTTGGTGGCAGCGTCAGCGCGGGTAACGCCGACGCCCTCACCAATGAACTGGGCCTGACCGGCCTGCCGTTTATTAATGTGGCCAATGGTTGCGCCACCGGTGGCAGCTCTTTGATCTCTGCCTATAACGCGATTAAGTCGGGTGAGTATGATATCGGTATGGTCGCCGGTTTTGATAAACACGACCGCGGTGCTTTTAACGCCGACCCGACGGAAATGGGTATTGGTGAATGGTACGGCGAAGCCGGCCTGATGATGACGACGCAGTTTTTTGCGATGAAGATTCAGCGCTACATGGACAGCTTCAATATCAGCAAAAGCACGCTGGCCAAGGTGGCAGAGAAAGCCTTTAAAAACGGCACCCAAAACCCTAACGCTTGGCGCCGTGAAGAAATACCGGCAGAGGTTATCGCCGAGGCACCGATGGTCAGCGACCCACTGACTAAATACATGTTTTGCGCACCCGGTGAAGGGGGCGTCGCGTTGATTCTGTGTCGTGCCGACAAGGCCAAACAATACACCGACAAGCCTATTTACTTAAAAGGTGCGGCGTTCCGCTCGCGTCGATATGGCTCCTTCGAGGTGTTCGCACCGTCGCAGGCATTGGTGCAGGTAGATGGCCCCAGTGTAGATGCCTCAAAGGCCGCCTTTGCAATGGCCGGTGTCAGCCCGAAAGACATTGACGTGATACAGCTGCAGGACACTGAGTCTGGCGCTGAGATTATGCACATGGCCGAGAACGGTTTCTGTGAGCATGGTGAGCAGGAAGCCCTGATTCAAGCCGGCGAAACCAACATTAACGGTTCGATGCCAATCAATACCGACGGTGGTTGTATCGCCAGTGGCGAGCCGATCGGTGCCACCGGCCTACGACAGGTCTATGAGACCTGCCTGCAGTTGCGCGGCGAAGCCGGCAGCCGCCAGGTACCGAACAACCCCAAATTGGGTTACACCCACGTCTATGGCGCACCCGGTATCAGCGCTGTAACAATTCTAGAACGCTAATTTCAAGCACTCGGTTGACGATAAAGGTTTTGCTATGAGCACTAAAGTGACACTGACAGACGAACAAATAGCTGCGCGCGATCCATCGGATTCTTTTCAGGATTTATTGAAAATTGAAACCGTGGAGGTGCCCGCTGCGCTATTAGAAAGTACCGACACTTATCTCGGCTCTGAAGATATCGCCATTTCACGTTACATCTCGCAGGATTTCTTTGATTTAGAGGTGGAAAAAGTTTGGCGCAAGACCTGGCAAGCTGCTTGCCGTGTCAACCGTTTGCGCGAAGCGGGCGATTATTTTGTCTACGATATTGTTGACGATTCTATTTTATTAACCCGCACAGAATCCGGCGAGTTAAAGGGTTACCATAACTCCTGCCTGCATCGCGGTCGTGCGTTAAAGCGTGGCTCAGGTAATAGCGATAAAATTCGCTGCCCTTACCACGCGTGGTCGTGGGATCTCGACGGTGAATTTAAAGGCGCCCCATGCGAGTGGGATTTCCCCCATGTAAATAAAGAAAACACCAAACTACCTGAGGTGAAGGTAGAGACTTGGGGTGGTTGGGTCTTTATCAACATGGATGAAAATGCACCCTCGCTGAAAGATTATATGGAAGTCTTACCGCAGCACATGGACCAGTGGAAGCACGAGCAACGTTTCGTCGCCGCCCATGTGGAAAAGGTGATTGCCTGTAACTGGAAGGCGGGGCTCGAGGCATTTATTGAGTCCTACCATGCACTGGCTACTCACCCACAGATTTTACCTTATCAGGGCATTGATAACTCTCAGTACGATGTATGGGGTGACCACGTCAGCCGTAGTATCAGCGCTTACGGTGTGGTCAACCCCTCACACAACGACCAGTTCAGCGAGCAGGATTGCCTCGATGGCATGATGGCGATGATCGGCTCTGAAGAACGGCCACAATTAGCGCCGGGGCAAACCGCACGCGAAGCCTATGCACTGATGAATCTACCGGCGGCCAACGAAGCGGCCGGCGAAGACTTCACCGATCGCACCACCATGTCGGAGCTCATGGATTCCACCCTGTATTCCTTGTTTCCAAACTTGGCCCCATGGGCGGGCAACGGCACAGTAATCACCTACCGTCACCGTCCCAACGGCAACGATGTCGACAGCTGCATCATGGATGTCTTCATCCTGGCGCGCTTCCCTGAGGGCACCGAATCACCACCGGATGCGGCAACCTTCCGCCTAGAGTCAGACCAACCGTTCACCGAGGCGGCAGAGGTTTTAGGTGCCGGTCTTGCCAATGTCTTTAACCAGGATGGCGCCAACTTGCCGCAGGTACAACGTGGCATGAAGAGTTCGAAGAAAGGAATGGTGACGCTGGGTAACTATCAGGAAGTGCGGATTCGTCACTTCCATCAAACCATCGATAAATACTTAGCCAAATAATCAGCGAGAGCGAATTAGATCATGGATATTCTTAAACCCTTTTCACTCGAAGGTCGCGTAGCATTAATCACCGGCGCTTCCAGTGGCTTTGGTCGTCACTTTGCCGGTGTATTGGCCAAGGCCGGAGCAAAAGTCGTCTTGGGCGCACGTCGCGCTGACCGTATTCAATCGGCCTGCGATGAAATCATCGATCAAGGTGGCAAGGCCTTGGCGGTCAATATGGATGTCACTGATACCGACAGTATCAAGGCAGCATTAGACATGGCACAGGAGTATTTCGGCGTGGTTGATGTGGTCATCAATAATGCCGGCATTACCATCCCCAAAATGCTGCTCGACCTCAGCGATGATGAGTGGAATTCCGTCATCGATACCAACCTCAATGGCCTGGCCTTTGTCACTCGCGAGGCGAGTAAACGGATGATCGCTGCCAATGTTGGTGGCAGCATTATCAATATCGCCTCTATCGTCGGTGAGCGTGTACAGAAAGCACTGACCAATTATGCCGCCTCCAAGGCCGGTGTGATTCACTTTACCAAGGCCGCTGCCCTTGAGCTTGCCCGCAATGACATTCGCGTCAATGCCATTTGTCCCGGTTATTTTGAAACCGAACTCAACAGTGCCTGGTTTGCCACCGATGACGGGCAGGCGCTGATTCAGCGTATTCCGACTCGTCGGATCGGCGAACTCGACGAGCTCAATGGGCCGCTGTTGTTATTGGCATCTGAAGCAGGATCGTGGATGACGGGTTCAACGCTGACTGTTGATGGCGGCCACCTGCTGTCAGATCTTTAAACCGTCATCGCTGTCAATTAGACCAAAGGTATAATAATGAAAAGTCCCTTGAGCCAAACCCGAATAGATCGCGATAGCCAGTCATGGTTAAACATGACCATTGCCGAAGGTGCTTGGCAGAAAGCCGAGCAGACACCCGATGATGTGGCCATTTTTTTAGAACATGACCCCAGCATTACCTATGGCTCTATCGCCACTGATGCCCGCCGTTTGATTACCGGCTTACGCAAGCTGGGTATGCAGCAAGGTGATGTTGTTAGTTTTCAATTACCTAATTGGCGTGAGGCAGTCATTTTAGATATTGCGTCTTCAGCACTTGGCCTAATCGTTAATCCGGTGATTCCTATCTATCGCGATAGAGAGTTACGGTTCATATTAAAAGACGCCAATACGAAATTAATTTTCATTCCTGAAAAAATTCGCAGCGCTGAATTCCCTAACATGTTGGCTACTTTGCAAGCCGACCTGCCGGCGCTTGAACACATTGTCACTGTTCGCGCAGAGCAAGATTATGACGGCATGGTGCGCTTCGAAGACCTGATGGATAACGACTTGGCCGAGCTGGCCAGCCTGCCCAAGGTTGACCCCAACTCGATAAAAACCATTCTTTACACCTCTGGTACCACCGGCACGCCTAAAGCGGTTTTACACAGCCACAATACCTTGAGCCGTGTCATTATGAATTCGGTCGATTACTGGCAGCTAGGTGCCGACGACATCATGTTAATGCCGTCACCAGTAACCCATATAACCGGTTACGGCTCAGGCATGGTATTGCCTTTTGTCACCCCGGTAAAATCTGCCTTAATGGCTCGCTGGGATGCCGACGCAGCCGTGGCGTTTATTGAGCGTGTTGGCGCGACCACCAGTGTCGGTGCGACACCATTTCTGGTTGAACTACTCGCCTCGGCCACCCGCAATAAAACCAAGCTACCCACCATGCGATATTTTGCCTGCGGCGGTGCGGCAGTGCCACCACAGCTGATCCATGAATGCTACGAGGTATTGGAAAACTGTAAGGCCTTCAGAGTCTATGGCAGCACCGAGACACCGGTCATTACCCAGGGCTTTGTCGGCGACAACCAGCAAGATTTGGCGGCGCAAACCGATGGCATGATTTACGGCTATGAAGTCAAAATTATCGACGACAACGGTAATGAAGTTGCCGATGGCGAAGATGGTGAAATTATTGCACGCGGCGCCGGCATGATGTTGGGTTACTCTGTCGCCTCGCAGAACGAAGCCGAGCTCGATAAAGATGGCTTCTTCTATACCGGCGATATTGGTCACCGCACACCGGACAATGCCATTCTAATTACCGATCGTAAGAAAGACATCATTATCCGCGGCGGTGAAAACCTCAGTGCCAAGGAAATCGAAGATGTGCTACATGACCACCCCGATGTCAAAGAGGTTGCGATAGTTGCCATGCCGCACCAGCGCTTAGGTGAAGGTGTTTGCGCATATATCATCCCTGAAGCCGGTGTTGAAACCATTACCCTGGCCACAATTGCACAATTTGCAGACCGTGCGGCATTGGCCAAACAAAAAATACCCGAACATATTGAGGTGGTCAGCGATCTGCCCCGCACAGCCAGCGGCAAGGTCAAGAAAGATCAGCTACGCATAAAAATAAAAGAAGCCCTCGCTGCCAGCGAAGGCTGATACACCGCGGTTCAACCGGCCGCGAAATAACGTTTTACGTTTTACTGAATTGGAAACAGCAGGCACCGTCGTTGTGTGCCTACTTTGGAGAAATAAGTTATGCCTATTGAAGCATTTGTTTACGATGCAATAAGAACGCCCAGAGGAAAGGGCAAGGTCGGTGGCGGCCTTCATGAAGTCAGCCCAGTCAACCTGGTTGTCGGTCTGCTTGAAGCACTGAAAGAACGTAACAACCTCGACACCTCGCAGGTCGACGATGTGGTTTTGGGCTGCGTTTCTCCTGTTGGAGAACAGGGTGCAGTACTACCTAAGTTAGCCCTGTTAGCCTCAAGCTGGGATGTCAGTGTTGCCGGTCAACAGGTCAACCGTTTTTGTGGTTCAGGCTTAGAAACTGTCAATACCGCCGCGATGAAGATCGCCTCAGGCTGGGAAGACTTGGTTGTCGCTGGCGGCGTCGAATCGATGTCACGGGTCACCATGGGCAGCGATGGCGGTGCTTGGATTCTCGACTCAGATGTTAACGCAAAGCTGAATTATGTTCCTCAGGGCATTGGTGCAGACCTTATCGCAACACTGGAAGGTTTCAGCCGTACCGATGTCGATGCTTTTGCTGCGCGCTCACATGAACGTGCTGCTTATGCGCGCGATAATGGTTTTTTTGATAATCAAATAATCCCTGTTCGGGGCATTAATGGCGAACTGATCCTCGGCCATGATGAATTGATTCGTCCAGGTTCATCGGTCGAGTCTCTGTCCAAGCTCAAAGCCGTTTTCAAACAACCCGGTGAGGCGTTGTTGGATGACGTGGCTAAATTGCGTTACCCAGAAATTGAAGCGATTAATCATGTTCACACCGCGGGTAACTCCTCTGGTATTGTCGACGGTGCCTCCTTGGTATTGATTGGCAGTGAAGCCAAGGGTAAGGAATTAGGCTTGACGCCAAGGGCGAAAATTATCGCCACCGCAGTGACCAGTGATGAGCCCACCATTATGCTGACAGCCCCCACACCGGCCGCTGAAAAAGTGTTGCGCAAGGCGGGCATGACAGTCGATGACATCGATATTTTTGAACTCAATGAGGCCTTTGCCTCTGTGGTCATGCGCTTTCAAAAACACCTCAACATCCCCGATGAAAAAATCAACGTCAACGGTGGTGCCATCGCAATGGGCCATCCACTGGGCGCCACCGGCGGTATGATCTTGGGTACGGTAATTGAAGAGCTGGAGCGTCGTCAGGCTCGCTTCGGTCTGATCACTTTGTGTATTGGCGGCGGCATGGGTATTGCCACCATTGTTGAGCGAGTTTAATAGCGTTACAACGCTGATAAGAGGTTTTTAAAATGACATATGTAACGTTAGAAAAAGACGCTGATAATATTGTAACGCTGACACTGGACGACAGCAGTCGTTCGGTCAATGTAATGAATCCAGCCTATATCGAAGGCATGGAGCAGGCGGTTAATCAACTGGAAGAAGACGTTGATAACATTGCCGGGGTAATTGTTAAATCGGGTAAGAAAACATTTTTTGCCGGCGGCGACCTGGATGAAATCCTGGCGCTGGAACCCCATCAAGCCGCCGAGTATGGTCGCACTGGCATGAGAATCAAGGCCAGCCTTAGAACCCTGGAAACCCTGGGCAAGCCAGTGGTTGTGGCAATTAATGGCGCGGCACTGGGCGGCGGTTTTGAAATTTGCTTGGCCTGTCATCACCGTATTGCACTGGATGATCGCAGTGTTCAAATTGGCCTGCCTGAAGTGACTTTAGGCTTATTGCCTGGCGCTGGCGGCGTGGTAAGAACCGTGCGTTTGTTAGGATTGCAGGCAGCCCTGCCCGTGCTTAGCAATGGCCGTAACTTCACCCCGCAGGCAGCATTAAAAGCCGGCTTGATCGATGACATTGCCGACAGCCCTGAGGCGATGATTGACAAGGCTCGTCAATGGATTAAACAAAATCCTGAGTCCTGTCAGAGCTGGGATGTGAAAGGATTTACCTTCCCCGGCGGCAACGTCGACAGCCGTGCTGTTGAAGCGTTTATCCCCTTTGCCGGTGCCACATTATTGGCGCAGAAAAAAGGCCTTTATCCGGCACAGAGCGCCATTCTCAATACTGCCATCGAAAGTATGCGCGTTGATATTGAATCCGCCAGCCGTATTGAAAGTCGCTACCTCGGTTACCTGGCCGTCAGCCCTGAATCGAAAAACCTCATTACCTACTTTTTCCAAACACAGAAAATTCGCGCAGGCGCTTCTCGCCCAGAAGGTTTTGAACGCAGCAAAGTGACTAAGTTAGGAGTCATTGGTGCTGGCATGATGGGCGCTGGCATTGCCTATAGCGCCGCGACCGCCGGCATCGCTGTGGTACTGAGTGATGTCAGTGCCGATAAGGCTCAGCAGGGTAAAGCCTATAGCGAATCAGTATTAGATAAGCTGATCGCCAAAGGCCGCTCAACAGAGGAAGCCAAACAAACAACGCTGAGCCTGATACAGGCCACCGATCAGATGGCCGACTTGGCTGACTGCGATTTGGTGATTGAAGCGGTGTTTGAA